>JBBIQC010000117.1:0-9926 GCA_037442585.1 Oscillatoriales cyanobacterium bin_317 | reverse complement strand
TTACTGCCCAAACCATTCTTCACTCTCAACTCCTAATTCTTCACTCTCAACTTTTCACTTTCAACTCTCAACTCTCCGGAGGGACAACCATGATTCCCAACCTGCTACTGCCTTTGACCGACTGGAATCCTCAGTTTTTTCGAGAGGTGAAAGGTCGGTTTAAGCCTAAAAATATTGGTATCGCGATCGCTGGATCGTTAGTGGCTCAAAGTATGCTGCTGCTATTTATGTGGATGGCGCTGCCGTCGTCGATCAAAGATGCATATAATCGCTATTGCCTCTCTCAAGGTAGTTACTATGAGCGGCAATGTGTTTTAGATGCGACTGGCAACCTGCTGATCAATTGGCAGCTTTGGTGGTTTGATTTGTTTTCAATTCTTAGTTGGGTAGTGCCATTTCTACTGCTAGTGGGTGGTGTGTACCAACTGATTGCTGACCTGGCAAAAGAGGAGCGGCGGGGCACTCTCAACTTCCTGCGCCTCAGTCCCCAAACCAGTCAAAGTATCCTGATTGGCAAGTTGCTGGGGGTGCCTTTAGTACTCTGGTTGGCTGCGATCGTCGCCGTGCCATTACATCTCTGGTCGGCGGCTGTTGCTGCAGTGTCAACTCCGGCAGTGCTTTCCATTTATTTAGTCACCTTGATGACCTGTGGTTTGTTTTATACAGGTGCTGTTCTGTATGCGCTGTTAGGGAAAGCGCAAGCCTGGTTGGGAGCAGGGGGAGTTTGGTTTGGCTACAGCATCGTGTTTTTGGCCTGGCAAAGCACTGGTGAGTATGCAACAGGGCGCTTATACCTGGGGCCACAGAAATGGTATTTTCTGTCCATCAATCAAAGTTTGCTCTGGAGTGTACTGTTTGCGAGCATGATCTGTGTTCTGGGTGCCCTGGGACTCTGGAAAGCTATCAATCGACGGTTTCGCAATCCCAGTTCAACTCTGATCAGCAAGCGTCAGAGCTATATTATGACGTTGGGGTTTGAGATCTTTTTGTTAGGGTTTGCCGTTCGCTATATAGACAAAGACTTCTTTTATCTCATTCCTGATCTGATCGGCTTCATGGTTGGAAATACAATCTGGTTTTTAGCATTGATGGTGGCCCTCACACCTCAGCGTCAAGTCCTCTTAGACTGGACGAGATACCGTCAGAATCATGATTTTCAGTATCAGCCACATCAACGATCTCTCCTACGAGATCTGATTAGTGGCGAAAAGAGTCCGGCACTGGTGGCGATCGCCCTCAATCTACTAATCTCTGTTGCCGTTCTGACTCCCTGGATCATCAGTTGGGGAGATACTGAACTGAAAACCACTGCATTTTTAGGATTGCTATTTAGTAGTTTGTTTCTACTGATTTGTGCAACGCTGATTCAATCGACCATGATGATTAAGTCTCACAAGCGAACAATTTCCCTCGCCATTCTGTTGGGACTACCTGTCGTCATTCTGCCCATCTTTCTATTGATGTTCAGATTTAACTTGAACAGTCATCAAGCACTGCTCTGGCTTTTCTCTGCATTTGCTCTGCCCGGTTTAGTAAATGCGTCTATTCAGGCGATCGCCTTTGGTCTACTGGCTCATATCGCTACCCTGGCAATTCTGATGACTCACACTACGCATCAACTGCGACAGGCTGGAAAATCTGAATTGAAAGCACTATTGGCACAGCGACAAATTTAGACAATTTGCAAGGGAAAAATATGAACCCTGTAGGGGCGCAGCAGTCGGCAGATAATCTCTGGTTAGTGCTCAAGATGAGTCTCCGACTGCTACGCCCTTTGCATATTCACAGTGGAACTAATCTATTTTCCCCCGTAATAGAAAGCAATTTCCTTCTCCTTCAAAGGGGCAAAATCTGCTGCAATCAGCATCTGGTTTAATTCATCCTGGGGAATGTGCTTGGCCCCAATCCGGACAATCCGCGATCGCATCGTATTACTGACCCCACTGCGTTGCCGTCCGGCTTCCAGGGCCATCACTTTTTTGTAAAGATCTAGCTTGGTAGATGGTATAGGTGTACCATCAAAATCAATTCCCTGCGCGATCGCTACATCGATCGCATCCGCACCAACGGTACTTGGGGAAGAACTGGCTTCAGAAGACATAAGGAGATCTCGCAAACTCATCCTTGTCCAAGTCCAAAATCCTGATTTTCCCTTTGGGGGAATTTAAGTTTTCTAGCTGGACTTGGTTTAACCAGGGTATTCTATCAGGGCAACACTTAAAAAACTTAAAATTGCTTTTCAAAGAAGGCGATTAGGATCTGGAGATGGTTAGTGGCAATGAACCAGGAAGGATGATGGGAGGGTAGGAGAGTGCGATGATGGGGTTCCCGTTATCTCGTCATCCCGTCATCCCCTCCCCTCTCTCCACTCAGAGCTAAAAGGTAAAACTAGATGGACGCAAACCAACGATTTGACCGGATTGACGAAAAGTTAGAGATCTTGATTGATCAGGTGGGCCGTCTGACTGAGGGCCTAGTGGACATTAAGTTGACTGTCGAACGGCAGATGGCTGTTGCGGAACGGCAGGCTGAAACGGTCGATCGCCTCCTGAGGGAAGGATTGGCAGACATCAAATTGACTGTTGAGCGGCAGGTAGTTGTTGCGGAACGGCAGGCTGAAACAATGGATCGTCAGGCCGCAGCAGTCGATCGCCTGGTCACCATTGTAGACAATTTGCTGCTACAGCGGACGGATTGACCATGCCGAGTTTTCTTCATATTGCTGATATTCACCTGGGGTTTGATCGCTATGACAGCAAAGAGCGCACCCTGGATTTTTTCCTGGCGTTTCAAGATGTGTTGCGAAAGTATGCGATCGCTCAACCCGTTGATTTTGTCTTGATTGCAGGCGACTTATTTGAACATCGGGCGCTACAGCCCAACATCCTGAATCAGGCCAAGCTGTGTTTACAGGAACTGCAGGAGGTGGGCATTCCGGTCATTGCGATCGAAGGCAACCACGATAATCGTCCCTACGGTACAAAAACCAGTTGGTTACGCTATCTTGCGGAATGGTACAACCTGATCCTGTTGGAACCTGGAGATTCTGCCACCGGAGAACTAATTTATGAATCCTGGGATGGAGAAACGCGACAAGGGGGCTACATTGATCTAGAATGCGGTGTGCGCGTGATTGGTTCCAATTGGTACGGAGCCTCTGCCCCCAGAGCGATCGCCCAACTGGCCGACTCTATTCAGCAACTCCCGCCTGGGCCAGACCACACGATCATGCTGTTCCACCACGGGCTAGAAGGACAGATCGCCCGCTACCAGGGAGCCTTAAATTACAAAGATCTATTACCCCTGCAAGCAGCCGGAGTGGATTATCTGGCGCTGGGGCACATTCACAAGAACTATGAAGAGCAGGGCTGGATCTTTAATCCCGGTTCTCTGGAAGCCAACAGTATTGAGGAAAGCCGTTACAAGCGGGGGGCTTATTTAGTTGAAATCAGTTCCGATGGCATTCGAGCCGATCTGCAGCAGGAGTACTACCAACGTCCTGTCGTGTGTCTGCGTCTGAAACTGCGGGGGCAGGAGAGTCTGGAAGAAGTGCAGGAAGCAGCGATCGCCGAAATTCAGCAAGCGATCCAGGCAGGTCAATTAATTCCCGTTCAGGCTCCGATCGTTGAATTACGGATCGAAGGTCAGGTGGGCTTCGATCGTCTGGAACTGGACACTCGCAAACTGCAGCAAGAGTTGAAACAACTCAGCAACGCCCTGATCTTTCTGTTGAAATATGATGTGGATTCTGTCGAGTACGCCACTCCTCTGGCCGATGATGCCAGTCGGTTGCAGATCGAACAGGAAGTATTCACTGATTTATTGACGGCTCATAACACTTACAAGAAACAGGCCCAAAAACTGGCCCAAGGCTTGATTGATCTGAAAGATCAGCAATTAGAAGGGCGATCGGAAGCAGACCTCTATGATTTTGTCCAAACTCTGCTAGATTTCAACATCAGTGAGTAGGTTATTTTGCCACCAACCTCATGCAAAATCATCAGGCCAAAAGCCAATATCGTATTCCCTACCCTCATGCAAAATTGCCAGGCCAAAAGCCAAAAGCCTAGTGCTTGAAGGCCATACCCACCCACAAAAGATTTATTAAGAAAGTCAAGAGTGTATCAGAAAATCCCTTATTATTGCTACGGCAACTGTTGAGTAAAATTTGATGACAGATTCTGCATCAGTGACTCTGCATCAGTGACTCTGCATCAGTGGCAATGATGGTGAAAGTGATAATTGATGCGCTATCTTTCTCGATTCACAATATTGATTATCACAGTTGTCCTAGGGATTATCGCTTTAATTCTTTATTTATATCATCTGAATTCTGCTAGCTCAACTTTCCCGGTTGCGAAGGAGTCTACTTCGGTGTCTTCTGATTATTCTCAAAAGCTTGCGCCCAATGTACGAATGCAGTTGAATCAGGTGCCTGCTACGGAGAATCCTCAGGTAGAAATTCTGGTGCGGATTACTGGCACATTAGAGCCTGGTCAGCGATCGCAATTAGAAGCTGCGGGTATGCAAATTCGTGGGCTGATGGGGGAAGTTATTGTGGGAGTCATTGATCTGCGTCAAATTCCTCGCATCGCTGAACTTGAGTTTGTCCGCTACATTGAGCTATCCAGTCCTGTCTATCCTCACTCCTCACCGTAGGCATTCTCAATTCCACTCTCGATCGATCAATTCTTCAATCAATTCACCAGTTCTGAGGTAATCCATGAGTAAACTTGGTTCCCGTCTAAAGTTCCTCCAACAGCAACCTGAGAGCGTTTTGCCTCAAGTTGCAGCCTTACGTCAGTTTGTCAGCCTCTCCACCGATACCCCCACCCCCACCGTTGAAGTGCTGATGCAATACACGGGCGATGCTACAAATTTGAGCCGTTATGGCTTTGAACTGCAAACTCAAATTGGGCGGGTGGTTGTCGGGACAGTCCCCCTTGCCCGTCTGCCGGAACTGGAAGCCCTAACCGATGTGCTGCGCGTTGAAGCCGCCACGCCAATTCAGCCCACTCTGGATGTCAGCCTGCCAGAAAGCCGCGTCACGCCGTTGCATACGGGTAGTCCTGCGATTAAGGGAGCAGGAGCGATCGTGGGCGTAATTGACACGGGCATCGACTATACCCACCCCGCCTTTCGCAAACCCGACGGCACCACTCGCATTCTGGCGATTTGGGATCAGAATTTGCAACCTGTATCCGGGGAAGCCAACCCCAAAGGCCCGCTGTATAACTATGGCGTGGAGTACAACAAAGCGGACATTGACAAAGCATTGGCCAGCAGTAATCCGTTTGCGATCGTCCGTCACCGGGACAGAAGTAGTATGGGAAACCACGGGACTCACGTCACTGGGATTGCAGCGGGCAATGGACGACCTGGCAATACTTACGTCGGTGTCGCACCGGAAGCAGACATGATTGTGGTGGCTACCCAATGGACCGATGCCTCTATCCTCACGGGGGCCAGCTACATCTTTGATAAAGCCACCGAACTGAATCGCCCCGTCGTGATCAATATGAGCCTGGGTGGACACAGTGGCCCCCACGATGGCACCAGTACCTTTGACACGGGGCTGGATCAGATGCTGGGAAGATCCGGACGAGCGATCGTCGTTTCAGCCGGAAATGAAGGCAGTGACAACATTTATGTCACCGGTAGCGTTAGAGGAGGAGGACAAGCAACAATCCGACTGAATGTTCCTCAACGGGATCTTCAGGATAACTATGTTGAAATCTGGTATTCTGGGGCCGCTAAAGTAGGGATTACCGTCACCCCACCAAATGGCACTCCCAGCGCAGTCATCCTGGCTGACACCAACGATTTTCGGACACTCGATTTTGCCAATGGCAACCGCGTCTGGGTCATCAATACCAAAAATCCGATTAACCAGGATTACCAGATCCTGCTGGTGCAACAGCGAGGAACCGCTCAGTCGATTCAAGCGGGAGCCTGGACACTGACCCTCAGAAACACCTCATCTGTAGACACCCGCTTTGATGCCTGGATTGTCACTGGAGGGAATGAAGTCTTCCCCACCTTTGAAGGTGCCCAGTGGCAGGGAACGGTCGGCACTCCGGGTACAGGTAAAGGAGTAATCACCGTTGGCTCTTATGTCACCAAGTTGGGCGGCAGTTCGACCACTCAGGGACAAATTTCAGTGTTTTCCAGTGCTGGCCCTACTCGCGATGGCCGCTTAAAACCAGAAATTTCAGGGCCAGGGGAAATTATTGTCGCGCCCCAACCCAACAACCAGTACCAGGCGAAACAGGGAACCAGTATGTCCAGTCCTCACATCGCTGGGTTAGTGGCGCTGATGTTTCAACGCAATCGCAGTTTAACCCAGACCCAGATCAAAGATATCTTGACTAAAACCGCACGCAAGGATGCCGCTACAGGTGCAGTACCAAATCAAATTTGGGGATACGGCAAGATGGATGCCAAGGCGACTGTAGATGCCGTTGCCCTGCCCCAATCAATCTCGGTGCCAATCTACGAATTTCATGCCAGTAATGCCCAGGGGCAGTACCGCTTCTTTTATTCCCGCAATCCCAATCCGACCGACGGCTGGGTTCGCAGTGGACGGCAGTTTCCAGCGTTTGCAGAGCAGGCGGATGGCACCGTGCCTGTCTATCGATTTTCGGCCAGTAGTCCCTGGAGATTTCGATATTCGCGATCGATCGCCGCTGGGGGTGAAGGCTGGCACAATGACGGAATTGCCTTTTATGCCTATCCCAGTGATGGCCAGGGTCGCCGCGCTGTTTATCAGCACTCGCCAGAAAACCCATCTCCCCAAAATCCCTGGCGATTTCGCTACACGGTAGAATCGAAAGTTGCCGATCCGGGCTGGCATAAGGATGGGATTGCGTTCTATATTCCCAATACATAAGCGGTGGGTTACAAAGCCCCCAGAAAGCGCTTCAAGACGACGATGCCCCTACCCTGTATCGAAGTCAACGGATACCGTTTTCGCGTTAAATTCCAGCCCCATCCAAAAAGTCTTCGATCAGGCGATCGCTGGCTTGCCGTTCCAAACCCTGAGAGTTGGATGTTACGACATCCTCATTGGGTAAGGAACTATGGAAGTTGTCGTTTGAGTGGCTGAATAAGGGGGAGTTGAGTGATTTCTCCAAAGATTCCTTTAAGGCTTGGCTGGTCACAAGGCCGGCTGAAGGACTGGATTGAGTTCTTAACTGTTGTACCTGATCTTCCAACTCTTTCACCCGGTCAAACAAAGCCCGGATCACTTCTGCTTCCACGTCACGTAAAGCATTGTGAGCCAGGGCATCTGCCGATCCGTTGGGTTGCCGGATAATTCGTCCTGGAACACCCACGACCGTAGCATCACTGGGTACATTTCGCAGCACCACTGACCCGGCCCCAATTCGGACATTATGACCAATTTCGATGTTTCCCAGGACCTTGGCTCCAGTTCCTACCACCACATTGTTTCCTAAAGTTGGATGGCGCTTGCCCTGTTCCTTGCCAGTTCCACCCAGCGTGACATCTTGATAGATCAAACAATAGTCACCCACGATCGCGGTTTCTCCAATCACTACGCCCATACCGTGGTCAATAAACACTCCCCGACCCAACTGTGCCCCTGGATGAATTTCAATCCCCGTTAAAAAGCGGCTCATTTGGGAAATTAACCGGGGAATGAGAGGAACCTGCAACCGATGTAAGGAATGAGCAATTCGGTGCAGCAGCAAAGCTTGTAATCCGGGATAGCAAAAGAATACCTCCAGCCAGTTACGGGCAGCGGGATCGCGCTCATAAATGACTTGCAAATCGGTGAACAAAGTGGCTAACAGCATCGGGTTCCCTTGGGGCGATCGCAGGCTCCCCAAACCTGAAAGAGACAAAGTACTAAATATTTATCGATTTATCGTATTTTACTCGAAAAATCTAATTTTTGGAATCAGCGGTGAATGATAAGGATAGAAGCGTCCTCATCCAGGCTAATAATCTGTCGCAGGACGGAAGCGATCCTTGAATTTCAGCCTAACGATAGGAGGCTGGTAACGTCTGTAGACGTAGACTGGACTTTATTTGGACAAGGGAAAGTTTGTCTATTTTGGGGAATAGCTGCTTGAACATGGTTGGTATGGGATCTCGTACGGGTCAAATCCGGAGTCGGTGGATTGGCCTGATGTTAGGGGTAATCTTGCTGTTTCTGGCTCACGGGTTGGCGCTGCTGTTTCGAGTGCAGCCTGAGGTGTCGCTCTGGTTTCCTCCCTCTGGGGTAGCGATCGCGCTGGCAATCTGGTTAGGGCCAATTGGTGCTGTTTTAACCATGATGGTTGCAGTCATCATGGCCCCCTTTTGGGGCAGTGACGGCTGGACGCGATTGGTTGGCCTGGTGGATGGGGTCGAACCTCTGGTCGCCTGGTTCCTATACTGTCGTTGCTTCCGCGGTTCTCCCCTACTCAAAGGACTAGAAAACGCGATCGCCTTTATTGTCAGCGCCCCTCTAGCTGCCTGTGCAAGTTCTGCCCTCTCTGGATGTTTCACTCTGTACACCCTGGGGAAAATACCGTTCCCCATATTAGGCGAGACGATCATGCAGTGGTGGTTGGGAAATGCCATTGGTACAGTGACGATTGCTCCAGTCTTACTATTAACCATCACTCCCATCCTGCAGCATTGGTCGCGATCGTCCTTCAAAACTATCCAAACTTCTATCCTATCAGAGACTTATACCAACCTGCGTCACCGTGGGATAGAAATTGGCCTGATTTTAATTACTGCAGTTTGCACCGCTTTACTGACCGTTCGGGCGACCCAAATTAGCAGCTACACGGCCTTGCAATTTTCTTTGTTAAGTTCGGCACCCAGTCTCTGGGCGGCCAGTCGGTTTGGTGTCCGGGGAGCTGTGCTGACTGCCAGTTTTAATGTGTTAATCAACGTGCTGGCTTATTTACTTTTTTATCCCAATTCAATCTCCTTACTCTTTTTTCCGGTAGATGCCCAATTATTGTTTACTCATAAATTGAATCTCCTCTTGCAGGCGATCGTGGCATTACTGGTTGGGGCAGCCATGACCGATCGGGAATCGACTCAGGTAGCTTTGGCCATCGAACAGGTGCGATCGGCAGAATATGAGGCTCGTGCTCATCTGAGTAGTCAGTTACTGTTTCTCAATCGCCTATTAAAAGAGTCGAATCAGCATCTGCAAGAGAGTGAGGGCCGCTTTCGTACCTCAGTTGAAAATATGCTGGACTGCTTTGGGATGTATTCTGCCATCCGCGATACTAATGGTCGGATTATCGATTTCCGTATTGAGTATGTGAATGAAGCCGCCTGTATTAATAACCGATTGACCCATGAAGCACAAATTGGTCGGGGTTTGTGTGAGATTTTGCCACAGCATCGAGAGAGTGGCTTGTTTGAGGAATACTGTCAGGTAGTGGAAACTGGGCAACCGCTGGTGAAGGATTCGCTGATCTATGAGGATGATTACGGACAACAGCGGTTGATTCGAGCCTTTGATATCCGGGTCGCGAAATGGGGAGATGGGTTTGTGGCCACCTGGCGCGATGTCACCGATCGCCGTCAAGCCGAAGAAGATTTGAAGCAAACAGAAGCCGCCCTGCGAGAAGCGAATGAACGGTTTGAATTCGCCGTAGCAGCCGTAGACTGTCTGATTTATGACTGGCGGGCAGACACCAACACTGTAGAACGCACTCAGGGACTGACAAAACTATTTGGCTACTCTCCGGAGGAAGCAGAGCCGACAGCAGACTGGTGGGGTAAACTCATTCATCCAGAGGATCTGGCGCGATTACCGAAAACTCTGGCAGAAACTAAGTTTATCAACGGACGACGCACCCTGGAATATCGAGTTCGCCACCAGCAGGGACACTACATCTATGTAGGGCTTGCTGAGGAAGACTAAAAGGTGTACGAGGATTGTTTTTCATCAA
>JBBIQC010000116.1:0-9929 GCA_037442585.1 Oscillatoriales cyanobacterium bin_317 | reverse complement strand
GAAGTAGAGTGTACTATTGATGTACTACTCATTCTCAGCCTCGTCCCCCCATAATAGTCTTGCACCCGACCGCCAAGAGGTTGTCGGTTGAGTTCGAGAGATTATCTGCGGCGGGTGAAGCAGAACGTTAGCTGGCTTCGTTTTTGGGCTAGGACGGTGCAGCGAGGTTATCGGTTAGGAGTGAATGTTAAACTTGACTCAGAAACACTAGGAGAGTGATCGCCATGGCTTCTATCACGATTGATCTTTCAGACAGCCAATTCCAAAAGCTACAAAATTTGGCAAGGGTTCATGGCATTGCAACTGAAGTGCTTTTGAAGGCGAGCCTGGAGGATTGGCTAAATCTACAAAAAGACGATTTTGAGAATGCAGCCGATTATGTGCTAACGAAAAATGCTGAACTATATCGGCGTTTAGCATGATCCGCTATTTGGTGCTAATTGAAGTGTTAGAGCTGCATCGTAGAATTCTTGAGCAATCCGGTGGAGCACTGGGTATTGGAAATATGGGTTTGTTGGAGTCAGCGATCGCCCAGCCCCGAATGACGTTTGGCGGAGAAGACCTGTACCCAAGTTTGCTGGAGAAATCAGCAGCATTAGGGTTTTCGATTATTATGAATCATCCATTTATAGATGGAAATAAACGTACAGGTCATGCTGCGATGGAGACTTTTCTTGTTCTAAATGGTGTGAAAATTAACGCCTCTGTGGATGAACAAGAGCGTGTGGTGTTGGCGATCGCATCGGGCAAACTAGAGCGTGAGGTATTTGTAGAATGGCTGCAGCAGAACACGAACGCCAGCTAACAAGTCAATGAAGCGGACGGTTTATCTTGGTCGTTAGCTGGCTCCGCAGAGAGTCCTTGCCCTCGTCTTTCGAGGTTATCTGTCAGTCTGAAAGCACCCAGAAAATTTTCTGTTGAGATAGTGGTTTAAGTTTTGTTTATGCTTGCGAAAGCGCTCAGAAGGTTGGTGGTGAGGGGCGATCGCTCAAGCTGAATCCCAAGAAAAAGCTTACGGGTGCATTTTGTGAGTTAGCAATAGTTACTTCTTGCGGGCTACAATGTGGAAAATATGCCAGTGTTTGTCTTCACCGATCGCAGTTTTTCCAGGATGATCTTCTTCCTGCAACCACTCAACCTCAAAGGGTTGCAGCAAATTTTCCAACTGGGAGCGCGTGAAGTGAGTCATATTGGGATAATCAGCCCAGGAATCGTGATCGCCAAACAACTGGCCACAAAATCGACCACCGACTTTCAGAGATCGCACGATCGTTTGCCACAACAACGGGAAATAATCGGGAGGACAGAAGGGCAAACAAAAGCTGGCGTTGATCAAGTCTACACCAGTCGGTAAAGTGAGGCTTTCAAAGCGCTGGGTTTGAGTTTGCAGGCGATCGCGATTAATATCGGGGCGTTCGAGAAGACGAGCGATCGCCTGGGCTTCGCCATCAATGGCTAATACCTGCCAGTCCCGTCGCAGCAGTTCTACCGTATCGCGCCCATCGCCACAACCCAGATCTACAGCAACTCGAGGACTATCCACTGAAGCCTCTGCTTCAAAGTAATTCAAAGCCGTGAGTAACGTATCGCGAGGTGGGCGACCTGCCACCGCTTGATAATAGGCCACCCAGTCTCGTTCAAACGGTTTAAAAGTTGTTGGATGATGAATCATACACCTTAGGCTAGAACCAGTTCAGCATGAGTGTAGCAATTTTTAGGGCATACTCTCGAACAGGCTTGACAGCCAATACAATTATCAAAGTTGGCAATGGTCATCACCTTGCGTTCAATTTCTTCATCCTCTTCGTTTTCGACAAATTCGCCCTCTTCGTTCATGGCTTTCAACATCAACACATCTCGGCCACAAGCTTTAAAGCAACGGCCACAGCCAAGGCACCGATCTTGTTCAATTTCTTGCACAAATTTGGGTGTCCAAACTTTTCCTCCCAAGGTTAATCCTGTTACTACAGACATGGCGTTTCCCTCTCTGAATGGTGGATGGTGAATAGTGGGTGGTGGCTCTCGTAGGCGAACAAAATGTACCTACGAGAGCCTGAGCGTTACACAGCGACTGGTTGAGGTGCGGCAACAGCAGCATCAAGACCAGCAAATGGCTGAGAAGCGGCTCCGGCTTGCAGATAAGCTTTTTCTGCTTCTAATTCCTTAACTTTGTTCCAGACGGCAGCAAATGCATCAGATTCAGTGCCTTCCTTCTCAGCGATCGCCTGTGCTTCAGCATTGGCTTCCTGCAGGGCGCGTTCAACTAACGGCAGCTTCGGATTGGTCAGGAAATCGCTCTTAAACAGGATATCTGCAACCGAAACGATACCAATCAGATCACCCCGGATGACGGGAGCGCGATCGACTCCGGTTTGGGCAAATAAACGAGCAACGTACTCGACTGCTAAATCGGGATTGATTACGACACAGGGCTTCGTCATCACTTCGCTGACTCGAACATTTTTGGGATCTTTTCCATAGGCAACGACTTTATCGGTAATGTCTGCTTCAGTGACTAATCCATAGGCATCTTCATCATTACGTCGATCGACTACCAGAGAACGCAAGCCTTTGAGTTTCATTAGCTTGACGGCTTCCTCAACCGTTGCCCAACCCGGAACGGTTGCGACTTCTTGAGTCATGATATCTTGAGCTTTCATGGTATTCCTCCTTGGTTAACGAACGTCTGGGACGTTGCACCGAAGGGTCAAAAAACACACAACGGACGAAACAAACAAGGGTACTTTGTACTGAGACACACTAAACACACAGGTCAAAAAAATATAGATAAACGCAATCAATCAGTACAACTTGGGCATCAGGAAAACTTGAATCAAAGCCGAATTAAGGCACCACCGACTGAGACGGTACTTCCTGCCGTGAAGTTGAATGAGTTGACTTCAAAGCAAAACACTTCAACCAGTTCGTGGTGATTTGAGCCAGTCCAGGCAGAGGCCAAAACTGAGGAGCAGGGAATGTCTCTGTCAGTCGAACATAAATAGCTTGAGCAGTTTCGTGGCCAATCACGAATTGATGCTCGTCTACTTTAATTCGGTAGCGAGGCGATCGCTGTTCCAGGGTTACTATAGTTCCCGGAACCACTCCCATTGCCACCAACTTTTGCACCATCATGAGATCGGCACTGGTGATACGAGTCACTACACCCCGTTCTCCTGCTTTCAACAGGCTAAGCGTAGCTCCTGAAACCGTAAATTGCCCTGGCATCGAATTAACCTCGTAGATAAGGGATCGAAAACTCGACGGATCGAAAACTCAGAGTTTTGAATCATCAAGTCCAACTTACTGGAGTTTGATAAAAACTCCGAGTTTTAGATAAGCTCCGAGTTTTAGGTCACTTTAGTCACTAAACCAAATAGGCTTCCTGATGAGTCCGAATCGTGCAGTCCGATCGCGGATAGGAAACGCAGAGGAGCACAAACCCCTTTGCGACTTGTTCCTCATCTAGAAACACCTGTTCAGATTGATCAATCTCACCTTCTACAACCTTGCCCACACAGCTAGAGCAAGAGCCAGAGTGACAGGAGAAAGGTAGATCTAAGCCCTGTTCTTCTGCCGCTTCCAGAATTGTTACCGTATCTTCAACGGGAATAGTGACATCAATCTCTCTCTTCTTGTTGAGCAAATGTACTTGGTAGGTAGCCATTTCTGTATTCTCCAAAGTTGAATATTTTTAGTTAAGAGTTGAGAGTTAAGAATGAAGAGTTATCAGTGATCTGTTTATGGCCAAAAACGCTGATTTGGAAGAAAAACTTCTAACTCCTAACTCTTAACTCTTAACTTTTAACTACAAGGCACGCCTGCGGGGGAGCAATCGCCAGCCTTAAAGGATTGCCCACAACCACAGGATTCTGTTGCATTGGGGTTAGAAAACTTGAAACCGCTCTGGGTCAGCCCTTCGACGTAATCAACAACGACTCCATCCAGTAAAGGGGCGCTCTCGCAATCGATGTAAACTCGTAATCTTCCCTGTTCCTGCAACAGATCATCAGATTTTGGTTCGTTGATAATGTCTAGGGCATACTGGTAGCCGCTGCAACCCCCATCGGTTACAGAGAAGCGCACTCCCCGTAGAGGAGCATCTTCAGCTTTGCTGGCACCCTGTAGAAAAGTACGCAGGCGCAGTTCAGCAAGTTCGGTGAGAAATAGGGTCATAAAGCCTCCAGAGAGAGTAGGGGATCGGGTGTGGGGTGTAGGGTGTAGGGTGTGTTAGCGGCAGCGACACGCTTCATTTCTGGTTAAGCATGGACATGGGGACAACTGGCACGGATAATGCAGCAGCGGGAGCATGAGCTATACCGGATGTTGTACCGTTGGGTGCAGAATGGAAACACTAAGATTGCGATCGCAATTAGCATTTTGATGGGCCAGGGCGAATAGACTAGACTGAGAAAAAGGCTAAACCGACTGACTATTCCAGTGACTATTCGAGTGGCTTCATCTGCGATCGATCGGCTGCAATAGAGCGTTGTGATTCCTAGTAATAAAGCAGCGCAGGAGTACAGCATGGGAAGGGAAAGAGGTAGAGGAGTAGATGAATGAAAAAAGCTATTGGGATTAGTAGGAACGAAGTATGCGGGTAGAATTTTTGCAAATCTGCTAATGAACTGTCGAATACTTCGCCCCTACATCGGCTAATCGACGGCTCTTACTGCCACACACCGGACAGTTGGGATCATGATAGGGACGGCGTTTGGCGAACTCAGCCCGACTCAGATCCATGGTCAACAGTTGAGATAGCAAGGGAGTGCCTAAACCCGTGATTAGCTTGATCGCTTCCAGGGCAGTAAGGCAGGCAAGAGTGCCGGAGACAGCACCCAACACACCAAACCCGCGTTTATCCCAGTCGGGCTTTTCCGGGAAGATGCAGGACAAACAGGGGGTTAAGCCAGGAACCATGGTCGTCAGGTAGGCTTCCATGTCGTTCATCGCCGCTTCGATCATGGGTTTTCCCCACTGCACACAGGCCGCATTCAGCAAATCCCGTTCTACGAAGTTATGGGCACAGTCCAGCACCACATCCGCCTGTTGCACCAAAGCATCCACGTTGTCAGGTGCCACATACTCACAAATGGCATCAATTTTCACATCTGGATTAATGGTCGCCAGTGTTTCTTTCGCTTTGAAAACTCGTGGTTTTCCTACCCAGTCATCGGTCATCAATACCTGGCGATTCATGTCATCCAGACGTAATTCTCCACCTCGCAAGAGGATCAGCCGCCCTATTCCAGCTACAGCCAGGTAAAGCGCCGCTGTGCCTCCTAAACCACCAACTCCAGTGACGAGCACAGTAGAGTTTTTCAGCCGTTGTTGGGCTTCTTCCCCAAAACCGGGGAGCATGATCTGGCGACGATAGCGCTCTAGTTCGATCGAGGTCAGGTCTGGCACAGTGGTTCTCCTCCTCTACTCCGCGCCGATTTCAGAAAGCAGGACGACGTTTTGAGCTTTGTCTTTGAACACCTTAAACAGCTTTTCATCCAGGGGAGTGGAGTCGTTGAAGGTGTTGTAGGCTTGTTGTAAAGCAACCTCGTAGCGATCGAGCACCTCTTCTTCACTTAAAGCACTGGTATCAATGCTTTTGATGAAGTTGGAGAATTTTTTCAGAATATGCAGTCGATTCACATTTACAAATTGTGGGTCATACGGTAGGCCAAAGAATTGTAAATATTCTTCTGCATCCACCAAACGCTCGAATTCAGCTAAGGTTCTGCTCATTGTTTTGACTCCAATTGCTTTAACTGCTTTTTCAGTTGGTCAATCTGGTGAAAAATGTCGTAAGTCTCCTGGGCTGCGTCCATCAAGCGCTCATAGTTTGTGGGCAATCCTTCTGCCAGATCATGCAGATCCATCTTGAGTTGTCCTGCCTTACTATTGAGCCGCCTAATTTGTATTCTTAGCTCGTCTACGCTGGTGATTTCTGTTACCTGTGACATAAAACCTCTCGATTTGGGATTTTAGATTTTGGATTTTGGATTAAGAATTAAGTCGAAATGTGAATTGGTATGAGAGACATTAGCGTTGCTGTAATGTGCAAGTTTTTGAGTGACATAGAATATGCTTGGCTCACTTACTCACAATTATTGCGATCGCTCTCCTGCCAATCGGAAACCCAAAATCCAAAATCCAAAATTTCTACAGTTTGCCCACTTCAGGAAAACGATTGGCTAAGGCAATTGCTGCTTCGGCCAGTTTGTCACCTTCCAGGGCGGCTTTCTCCAGAGAGTCGAACCCAAACCGTTGAGCATCCCGCAGCGTCCGGGCAACCAGCAACAGGCGGCCAGAGAAGATCAGCGCCCAGCCAAACCCTTCATGGCTGAGGTCAATCACCACCTGACAGAGCATTCCAGTTTCGGTTTCAATCCGGTGAGCAATGCCCCGGTAGAACGCCAGAATTCGTCCTTTGGTAATCGGATCGACATCTCCATCCACCGAAATTTCGCGTTTCTGGGCTTTGGTCACGACATAAGGTTTGAGCAATAACTCATCCGACCAATTGCGATAAGTGCCGTAAGCATCATTGGCGCGAATTTGTTGGACGATCGCTTTCAGGAAAGGACTGTCCAAAACATGAGCAGGGGTGGGAGTGTCAACAGGTGTAGTTGTCATACGGTTACTTCTTCCTCAGTTGCATCGAGTTCGTCAAAAAAGTTGGTTGGTTTACGTTGCTGCAGTGCCTTCCTTAACCAGGGAGGAGGGTTGCCATTCAGAGTTTCCACGAGTTTACTCAGAATATCTGGGATTTTTTGCTCTTCCGACTGAGCTTTGATAGGGGTAATGTGATGGTTGATCAGCCGTGCAGCAGCACTGCCACCAATGGCTGAAACGTAGACGATCGTGCAATCGCTCAATGCTTCAATTTTAGGTGTCAGCTTATCTTCGTTACCATCCTCTTTTAAGTCGCCATCGAATGTAATCGTTTCCAGAAAGGTATACCCTTCTGGTGTGACTTCGTACACATCAATCTTCTTCGCCCAGCCAAAGTGAGCATTGATATGAACTTGATCGCTAGTCGTGAAGGCAATTTTCATGTTGTCCTCCTCAAAATCGATTTAGGATTTTAGATTTTGGATTGTTCCCTAACTCAAAACTCAAAACTCAAAACTCAAAACTTAAAACTCATCACTCTCAACTCTTCACTCTCAATCCCTAGTGGTGCGCTTGCACTTCTTCTTGTTCCAACAACAGGTTGCCGATATCAAACAAAAATTGGGTGGTGCCGGCATACCCAACGATGCTGCGATGGCCGTTACCCAGGCGATCGAAGATAGGAAAGCCTAACCGATACAGGGGAATTCCCAACCGTTGAGCAACAGTCTTAGCATGGGAATTAGCAATCAACAGGTCAGAGCCAGCAGCTAATTGTTCCAGGTCTTCCAGGTCGCCGATCGTCACTGTCTCTACAGGCAGTTGCTCCAGGAGCAGAGATTTGGTAGTGGTGACAGCCGCTTGAATTTCTGCCCCCATAAGATGCAGCCAGTGACTGACGGCATAGAGTAGATCGGGTTCCAGCGCCAAAGCGATCCGTTTGCGACCGAAGTAGAAGTGGGTATCCAGAATCGCGTCCTGCAACTGACGGCGCTGGTGGCGATATTTTTCAGGAACAGGGTAGCCACTGATATGGGAAAGGGTTTCCAGGAATTGATCGACTACCGCCAATCCGGTTAAACTGTCAAACACAGCGTACTCAGTGCCAAACTGTTGTTGCAGACTCCTGGCGGCTCCTTCCATACACTGACCCAAAGCCAGAGTAAAGGCAGAACGACCCAGCGATCGCACCTGAGCCAGTGTTGTTCCGCCTGTGGTTATCGCACTGTAGTCGTCGGATAAGTGACCATCCAGGGAAACAGACAAATCAGGAACTACCACCGGATTCAACCGGAACGCAGAAACTATTTCTTTAATTGCTTCCACATCTCCCGGTGCAAAGGATGGCCCTGCCAGAATCGTCACCTGTGAAGAAACCGAGACATGCAAGTAATCTAATTCCGGCCTTGAGCTAGGAGAAGAAGCATCCAATTCCACATGCAATGGCAAAGTATTCACAATACTTTCCACCGTAGCCGCATAGCCATCCTGGAGCGCCCCTTTGAAATCAGGAGTCGAGGTAAACACGATCGGCAGGGATCTCAACTCTGGACGACGTTTACGAATACTTTTGAGAATGCCATCCATGTCATCCCCGCGAGTTTCTGTTAATCCCGTCGTACATAGCCCAATGATTTCCGGTTTGGATTTCTCCAATAGGGTCGCGATCGCTTGCTCGACATTCTCTTCCCCACCCAGAATCGTACTCACTTCCGTCATCGCCGTTGTTGACAGTGGAATCGCCTCCCGGAAATGGCGCACCAGCATCACCTTAGCAAAGGCGGTACACCCCTGCGATCCATGAAACAGCGGCATTACACCTTTCAGTCCCAGATAAGCCAATGCGGCTCCCAGAGGCTGGCTTTGTTTCAATGGATTCACAGCAACAGACTTTCTGGAGGTTACGACTTTGGTTGTTGAATCGGTAGCAGAGAGATTTTGGATTTTGGATTTTGGATTTTCGATTCCTTCCCTGTCCTCCCCATCTCCCCCATCTTCTCCACTTCCTACCTGCTGCCCTCCATCTTCTGCCTTCAGTCTTGCTTCCCACGGTGCCTGCAATCTTACTTGCTGCCAAATCGGACTGTGCAGAGCTTCATCAAGTTCACGGGCCATTTCCACCATGCCCACATATCCGGCATAGGGATGGTGGCGTTCCTGGTTGATGTCCAGGAAGGGAATGCGGGCTTTCAGAGCAGTATACTGGTTGCGACCTCCCGCAATTAGCATATCAGCCCTGGTTTGAGCGATGACTCGTAGAAGTTCTTGAGCGTTGCCTTTTTCCAGCATCACGCCGTCTTTACCGAGTAATTCTTTGATGCGGGCTTTGTCTTCTGCAGTGCTTTTTTTGGTGCTGGTGGCCATCACTTCCATTCCCAGATCCTTGGCGGCAGAAATGATCGACCAGCTTTTCACACCTCCCGTATACAGCACCACTCGCTTGCCTTTCAGTCGTGCTCGATAAGGGGCCAGAGCCTGATTCAGCTTTTCTGTTTCTTCCGCAATCAACGTTTCGACTCGTTCCTGGAGTGCTGAATCACCCAACTTAGCGGCAATGTTTCGCAGGCAACGGTTCATGTCCTCCACACCATAAAAGGACTCCTCAATGTAGGGAATGCCGTAGTCCTCCTGCATTTTACGGGCCATGTTGATCAGCGCTTTGGAGCAGATCATCACATTCAGTTTGGCGCGGTGGGCACAGGCCACTTCGTTGTAGCGAGCATCTCCAGTGATTTTGGCCAGTACCCGGATGCCCACTTTTTCAAACAACTCCAGGACGGGCCACATTTCTCCAGCAATGTTGTATTCCCCGATCAGGTTAATATCGTAGGGCGTGGTGTATTCCGGTTCACGGGTGCCCACAACATAGGCCAGCAAACTTTCACCGCCAACGCGATTTCCCAGATTCTTACTGCCAATAAAACCGGGAGAATTCACTGGAACAACGGGAATGCCAAACTTTTCAGATGCCTTTTGACACACGACATCCAGATCATCCCCGATCAGGGCCGTCACGCAGGTGGAATAAACAAAGACTGCTGCCGGATTATAGCGTTGATGGACTTCCTGAATTGCCTTGTAGAGCCGTTTTTCACCACCAAAAATAATATCGTTCTCATTCAAATCGGTGGTGAAGCCCATTTTGTAGAGCATGGGGCCGGAAGAGAGACTTCCCCGACTTCCCCAGGAATTTCCGGCACAGGCGATCGGTCCATGCACTAAATGCGCTACATCCGTAATCGGCACCAGGGCAATCATCGCGCCATCAAACGCACATCCACCCTGTGCTGCACCCGGTTGAGCAACTTGTGTACAGGATTTATTTT
>JBBIQC010000115.1:0-10010 GCA_037442585.1 Oscillatoriales cyanobacterium bin_317 | reverse complement strand
CATGGAAGCTCTAATGGCAGGAGTAAAACACTGTTTTGGGGTGGAGTTGCAGCATCAGCCTTTATCGGACTCGGAGTTGCACACCATTCTTAGCCAGAAGAATTAATCCCCTACAAAAGCCAACTAGATCAGCGATCGCACTGATCTTCTTAGAAAACCATCTTTATTGATAAAAGATCGAGAAACTGATCAATATCCTTACGGGCTTGTTTCAAAATATGGGCTAGAGTTGAGCGTTTGACGGGACGGTGAGCCGGAACTGTTAGCTTAAGAGTTTCCTCAGATAGTTTTTTCTCTAATCGAATATGACTACCGCGTTGCCGAACCTCTATCCATCCGTCTCGCTTCAAAGCAGCAATAATTTGCGTGTACGGAAGGCTAGGAACTTTACTCATAGAACTAACTCTCGGACAATAATGCCTTCCTTAGAGGAGATCTCATGTTCTACAGGTTCGAGGTAGAGTTCTATAGCATCTTGAATATTGGTCAACGCATCATCAATATTTTCACCCTCGCTGATACAGCCAGGTAACGATGGGACGTAAACAGTGTATCCGCCTTCATCACTAGGTTCTAAAACGACTCTTAGCTTCATATTCCTCAGAGTAGTTGCAAGTGTAAAGCTACACGATTGTAGCAATCTTGGCGCTTTCAAGTGATTCAGGTTACGAAAGCGATCGCGGTCTAATCAAGTGAAAAATGGCGCGAGACACGAGGAACAGCCAGGAAACCCAACATCTTCTAGTTCTTCAACTCCTACCATTTACTTCCACGACAGATTTGCCCGACAAACCCCTTTAAAGTTGGCTCATATTGTTGGCGATCACTGATCATGTATTAAATCCTTGGCAGTGATGCGTTACGGCTATCGCCTAACACATCCTACAAAAATGGATGGGATTGAATTCTCATTCCTTAGCGAGAGGAAGCGGTGGCTTCAATGGCCGATTGCGCGATCGCACCCAATTGAAAGCCCATGGGATAGGCTCCTTCCTCCTTAATTTGCTTAATCACAGAATCGGAGACAGTCATGTTCAATTTATGCGCCAGTGCCCGGACAATATCCCCGCGATCGATCACCCCTGCAACTGCACCCGCCGGAGATAAAACCGTCATTCGTCGCAGTTGCTCGGTTTCCATTTGCTGAATCACCTTCACTAAAGGTGTTGCTTCTTCCACGGTGGGAATCGTATTCAGCGGATGGATAATGCGGAACAAGGGCTCGGTTTCCCACTCACTGCGCTCCACAGAATTCAAGTCATCATCTGCTACTAAGCCGCGATAACGGCCTTCTGACGCTGCAAAGAACACTTCAGGACGAGAGGTTCCCAGTAAGTAATCATCGGCAAACCGTCGTAAACTCATGTGAGCATCTACCACCCGAAACTCACGGGTCATTGCATCCCCCGCTTTCAGATCCAGCAAGGCTTCTTGCAATTCGGTGATGCGATCGTAGGTACTGGCATTCTGGATAATAAACCAGCCCACCAGGGCCACCCACAACCCACTGAAACTCCCGGATCTAAAGACTACCAGAACTCCCAGCGCGACCAACGTCCAACCGACCAGATTCCCCGCTTTAGCGGCCCATCGAACTCCCTTAAAGCGGCTACCCGTTAACTTCCAGACTCCTGCTTTTAGAATCTGTCCTCCATCCAGGGGCAGACCCGGTAAGAGGTTAAAAATTGCTAAGACCAGATTTGTCCAGGCCAGGTAGCTAACCACGATATGAAGGGGCGTTTCCTGGGGAGCCACCGTCGTCAGAAAAGTGAACAGGAAAGATAGTCCTAAACTGACGCTGGGGCCAGCGATCGCCACTTGAAACGCCTGTCCTGGAGTTTTCGATTCCTGATCAATGGAGGCAATGCCCCCAAACATGAACAGGGTAATGGAACTGACCTTAATGCCCTGGGCCAGCGCCACTAGACTGTGTCCTAACTCATGCAACAGCACAGAGAGGAAGAACAGCATCACCGTTCCCAGTGCGGCAAGATAGGCCAGCCCTGGTCCCCATTGGGGGTAGCGTACGCTCCATTCTCCACCCATCGGGACTGCAATCAGTAGCAGAATTAAAAACCAGGATGGATCGATAAACACCGGGATACCGAAGATTGATCCTACCCGCCAACCTGAAACCATAATGAGTTCCTCATTCCTTTCTCTAGGATAGTGGAGATGAGGGGGAGAGGGTAAACCAAACCCATTCCCACCAGGTTAAAGCTTGAGCTTGAATCTTAGGCAGTTTGCGGCGAATCGTTTGAATATCCCACCCTGTCAGGCGAGCCAGAGCTTGGGCTTCTTGTTCAAATCGACGAGGCAGCGATCGCGTATACCGTTTCCCTTCAGAACAACTGGCTTCCCCTGTAAACGGATGCCGCAACACATACCGCCCCTGGAATAGCTCCCGATTGTTAGTGGCTTGAAACATTAAATCTTCAGGAAACTTGTCGCGGGTATAGCGGACATGCAGGCGGGTGATGAACACACTGCTGGAGGGAGGCCCAGGAAAGGGACGGGGGATCAAGCGGCCCGCAGGTGGGGAAGATGGGAAAGATGGGGAAGTTTCAGGATTATCCAGCCAGAACACACCTGCTTCCTTCAGTTCCTCGCGATTCAACGGGGTGGCCGAACAGGGATCGCAGTTGGCCATGTCCCAGGCATATTCTAGAAACGCCACATTGCGGCCTTCGCGATCGTAGCTGGTCTGAAACATGGACTTATAAAAGTCTTTGAATTCCTCCTTCACGAAGGTAGGAATTTCATTGCCCGACGGCACCTTCACCGTTCGGTAATTGGTCACTTCCGCCTGACCTTCCGGCGAGAGAATATACACAATTAAATCCTGCTCTTTCTGAGCATTCACCATCCCCAACCGGATCGGCAACATGAACCGGGGCGACTCATAGGTCATCCGAATTGGACGCAGGTTCTGATAGCCCGACTTCTCAAACTCATTCAGGTTCACCTTGGCCACAAAAAACTTCATCTGTTGCCGAATGTAGGGCCGCAGAAGTTGCCGTGCCCCTTGAGGAATCCGGTAGCCATTCTGCCGCAGCCAGGTTTCCAGTCCCCCCGACTCCTTCGCACTCAGGATGAGAATGTCGTACTCCCCAACCGTAAATTTCTCCTCGATCGTCACACCCAGATTTTGCGATCGTGCAGCTTCGTCCTTCCTGGCTCCAGCAGACATAGTGGGGGCGGCGGGCATCATTCGTTCATAAACTAGAGGCGTACAGGGATCGGGATCAAAGTATTCCACCAGACGAGGTGCGCTAAAGGCATCTAATCGTTCCAAAATGGTTGGCTTGCCGACTTCTACCTGCTCTTTTTTCAACACCACAGGTACGGGCACCACGATCGCAAAATCCTGCACCTCACCCTGATAATCATTCGCCATCGTCAGCACCGTTTTGTTGCCACTGCGAGCGATCGCCACTTGAGAGGCCTGGTTATACAACCTGGCATCCGCCTTCGCCACATAGAACCCGCAAAACGCCCAAGCTCCAGAGGCCACAAATAGGCTGGCAGAAAGGATCAGGAGGGAAATGAGGAGGATACGGAGGAGTTTCATGGTAGGTGGGTAGAGGGGTGGAGGGGTGAAGGAGTAGAGGGGAAGGAGATGCCGGGATGACGAGAGGGTGAGAGGGACAACTAACTCAAAACTTAAAACTCTTAACTCTTAACTCTCAACTCTTCTCTTCTCCCTTTCTTCCCCTTCCCCCTATGGCAGACTTCTTTATCCGACGACCTGTTTTTTCCATCGTTTGCGCCCTGATCATTCTGCTGGTCGGGGCGATCGCCATTCCTTCCTTGCCCGTTGACCAGTTTCCCGATATCAGTCCGGTACAGGTGCAGGTATCAGCCAACTATCCGGGAGCCAATGCGGAGGTGGTGGAAAGTGCCGTGACAACCATCCTGGAACGCCAGATTAATGGGGTTGAAGGCTTACGCTACCTGTCTTCTACCAGCAGTAATGATGGCTCCAGTACAATCACAGCGACGTTTCAATCCACTCGCAATAAAGACATTGCCGCCGTGGATGTGCAAAATCGGATTTCATCAGTGACCTCCCAGTTGCCGGACACTTTACAGCAGACGGGAGTGAGAGTCACGAAGCAGTCCAACAACATTCTGCTGGCGATCGGCCTCTATACCGATAACCAGGAATACAACACGATCTTCTTAAGTAACTACGCCGATCTCTATCTGGCCGATGCGTTAAAGCGGGTGCCTGGAGTCGGGAACGTGCAGATTTTTGGAGAACGACGTTACTCCATGCGGCTATGGCTGGATCCAGGGCGGTTAGCGGCACGGGGACTGGTAGTGCAGGATGTGGTGAATGCTCTAAAGGAGCAAAATATCCAGGTGGGAGCAGGCCGGATTGGGCAATCTCCCTCTCCCAAGGATCAGCTTTACCAGATTGATTTACAGGCTCTCGGTCGATTAAAGGATGCTTCTGAGTTTGATGATCTGATTGTCAAAACGGGTACGGACGGAACGTTGATTAAGCTCAGGGATGTGGGCCACGCTGAGTTAGGGGCAGAAAATTACACCAGTTTCTTGCGATTCAGGGGTAAAGAAGCGGTTGGCCTGGGGATTTTCCCAACTCCAGGTAGTAACGCGATTCAGGTGGCGGAGGGCGTGAAACAGGAAATCGAGAAACTATCGCGATCGTTCCCCCCTGGCATGAAGTATCAGGTAGCTTTCGACACCACGTTGTATGTGGAAGAATCCCTGGCGGAGGTACAAAAGACGCTGCTGGAAGCCATCTTGCTGGTGGTGTTGGTGATTTTTGTCTTTTTGCAGAACTGGCGCACGACGCTGATTCCGGCGATCGTCATTCCCCTATCCCTGATTGGCACCTTTGCCTTTGTCAAAGCGTTTAATTTCTCGATCAATAGCCTCACTCTGTTCGGGTTAACCCTGGCGACGGGCCTGGTGGTGGATGATGCGATCGTCGTGGTGGAAAATGTCAGCCGCCTGATTCACGATCGTGGCATGAACCCCTTCCGAGCCGCTGTTGAGTCCATGCAGGAATTGCTGGGAGCGGTGGTTGCTACGTCTTTAGTTCTGATGGCGGTGTTTATCCCAGTTGCCTTTTTCCCAGGAACGACAGGCGCACTGTACAAGCAATTTGCTCTCACGATCGTCTTCTCCATCGGCCTATCTACCTTTCTGGCACTGACCCTGACTCCTTCCTTGTGTGCTTTGCTCCTGCGATCGGAGCATCAACCGCCACGCTGGTCAGCCTGGTTCTTTAATCGGTTTAATCGAGGGTTCGATCGCGTGCGGCAAGCCTATCGGGGATGGCTGACCCAGCTAGTACGGTTCAAAATGCTGGTGATTGGGCTATTTGTAGTACTGATTGGAGCCACGGCGCTGCTGTATTTGAATGTGCCGCAAGCCTTTCTACCCGAAGAAGATCAGGGCTATTTCATTACGATCGTGCAGGGGCCAGAAGGGGTATCCCTAAATTACACCGATCAGGTAATGACCAGGGTAGAGAAGATTTTGCTTGACCAACAGGAGTTTCCCGAAGTAACCGGAACCTTTGCCGTTGGTGGCTTTGGCTTTAGTGGTAGTACTGCCAACTCAGGGGTAATCTTTACCACCCTGAAGCCGTGGAAAGAACGGAAAGAGCAAGGAGCATCGGCTCAGGCCATTATTGGTCGCTTGTTCAGTAAGGTGGGAACGATTACGGAAGCCAGAGTATTACCTGTCAACCCACCCTCTATTCGGGGCCTGGGTAGCTTTGGTGGATTTCAATTTCAGTTGCAGGATCAACGCGGTAGCGGCAACATCCAGGATCTTTTAAAGACGGCACAGCAACTCATTGGACGGGCAAATATACCGGGAAGTGGTTTGCAACGGGTCTTTACTCAGTTTGCCGCCAGTACGCCCCAGTTCCAGGTGGAGGTGAATCGAGATCTGGCGAAAGCGTTGGGGATTCCCGTGGACACCATTTTCAATACGCTGCAGACAGCTCTGGGGTCGCAATACGTCAATGATTTCAACCTGGGACAGCGCAGTTACCGCGTGTATGTGCAGGCGGATCAACCCTTCCGGGCTAATCCCAACGATATCGGTAGTCTGTATGTGCGATCGAGCCAGGGAGAAATGGTGCCGCTCAGTAATCTGGTGAAGATTACATCGACTACAGGTGCTCAAACCATTACGCACTTCAACCTGTTCCGGGCGATCGAGATTTCTGGAAGTGCTGCACCGGGAGTCAGTTCAGGGGCCGCCATTCAGAATATGCAAACGGTCGCCAATCAGGTGTTGCCTCCAGGCTTTGGCTATGAGTGGGCCGGAACGGCTCTGGAAGAAGTGGAATCCGGCGGTCTGGCTCCCATTATCTTTGGGCTGGGTCTGGTGTTTGTGTTTCTGGTGTTGTCGGCCCAGTATGAGAACTTCATTGACCCGTTGATCATCATGCTGGCCGTCCCATTGGCCATTCTGGGCGCACTCCTGGCCCAATCCTTACGCGGGTTGGCCAATGATGTCTATTGCCAGATTGGTCTGGTGATGCTGATTGGGATGGCCAGCAAGAACTCGATTCTGATTGTGGAGTTTGCCAACCAGTTACGGGAACGGGGGCTGCCCCTGACCAAAGCCGTGATTGAAGCTTCTCAGGAACGGTTGCGGCCTATTTTGATGACATCCTTCTCTGCCTTGTTAGGGTTCACTCCCCTGATGCTGGCTTCTGGCGCTGGAGCCGCCAGCCGGGTTTCCCTCGGTACAGCCGTCTTTGGGGGTCTGTTCGTCGCCACGTTTTTGAGCCTGTTTGTAGTACCTGTGCTGTATCTCGTGATTAATGGGTTGCGCGATCGCTACCTGCCCAAACGTCATTCCTATGAGGACTTGGAGAATCAACTGGATGATGCAGGCAGAAGGGACGGCTCAGTTAAGCAACCTCAAGTCAAAGAAAGCCATTGGGGATAAAGGCTGTCAACGACGTAAAAGTCCTTCTCTCTAAGGAGAAGGGCTAGAACGAGAGAAGTCAGCCATCTATCGCTGCAATCAGTGTTGATCAGGATCCTGTCACGCCAGTTCAGCCGTGTGTTCTGAGGTGCTTTCCATTAAAAAACCCACCAGCCAATCTTTAATGCGGTGGGTTGCTCGGCAGTCGTCTTCGTTGTAGATCAGGATGGAGTTGAGGTGAGTCCGATCGCCCGTGCTTAACCATTGGGAGTACCAGCAGATGGACTGAGCACCGTTAGCAGATGGATCTCGCCAATCAAACCCTAACCAGCGGGCGATCGGTTTCAGGGCGTAACTTTCCACGGGTAATGTAACCAGCCGAGTGACTCGCTCATGTAAGTCAACAAAGCGATTCAGCAACGGTTTGATCCGGTGGGAGGGGGTGCCGTAGAGTTTGGCCAAGCGCTCTACAGTTTGCACTTCGTAAGGACAAAAGTGAAAGATGGGTGCATTGGGATAGCGAGCTGTCAGATCCAGAAACGCTTGCCAGACCAGAATTTCATCGGCTGGTTTCTCAGCTAGCAAAGGATGAAACATCTGAGAATTCGCTACCCGATCCACAACCAAAACCCCATGCAAGTAAGCCACATTCATGTTGGGTTCGGCTTCAATGTCAAAATACAGTTCCACAGGAGCCGTCGGAACCTCGGCTGACATCAACACCGCAGCAGGAGTATGGACAGGCAGTTCTATGAGATTACTGGCAACCGATTTCTCCGAGGGAGTTAGCCCCTCTTCAATCAACAAGGCTCGATTGTGCAAGGTCGATCGTGCCTGTCGCACCAGTTTATACGCCGTTTCCCGACCAAATCCTGGCAGTGGCTCCAGATCGGCAGGGTTCGCTTCAGCCAGAGATTTAACCGTGACTAAATTCAGGTCTTGCAGTTGTAAATAGCGGGTGGGGGTGACTCCGGGAAGCAACGACAGATGGTGATCCATCTGGGCAAGTGTGTGGCAATGGCTGAGCCAGTGACAGAGACTGCAACGGCTACGGGCAATGAAGACTTCTGGCTCCTCCTGCTGCAACAACATTTGCACACAGTCATCCAGAATCTCCTGCATCCGGGGCAATACCTCCCACAAATCGACCGAGTAAACTCCCCGTTCCCTGAGCATTAACCAGGCCGCTTCCGGCCAAGCCCCCTGTACCTGAGCCAGAACATAGATGTGAAAAGCGGTGACCACCTGATATTCGAGTTTAGGACGTTTGCCCAGTTTGATGTCCATTGGTACATACAACCAATCGCCAAAATTGGACTGACCGGGCTGTTTAACCAACAAGTCCGGCACACTTTTGAAAATGGCTCCTGCGTCTCCTTGGCTCAACAAAACGCCTTGATAGATCCGGTCTACACCCTGCTGCATCAATTCCAGCGTTGCCAGTGCCCCTGCCTCCCAATCATTTGCAGGATACTTAGGCTGACTGAAGATCTGGTTGGATAGGACAAAGCGATGATTGGCTCGACTATCCTGAATTAATTTCAAGAGATATTCATTGGGAGCATCTCGTTGCGCGAGATCCCCATGCACATCCAAAAAAGCTCTGCGACGGCAGCGTTGGTAGTGAATTAACTGCTCGGCATCTATCAGCATGTTCTCAAATTAGCAGGAAATTGCAACTTATGTGGTGTTTTACAGACAACAAGGCATTGGAAATTTCCTGGCTTCTCGCACCCTATGTGAACTGGCTCCCGGATCCTGTTAGCTTTAATATGCAACAGGTTGTCTCTCCTTCACCACTTTTATGATGGGCATTTCTCCCCCTCAGCTTTCTTTAGAAACCTTTCGACAGCAGTTTCCGGCTTTGCAAAACAAGGCTTACTTTAACTACGGAGGGCAGGGGCCAATGTCCCAGGCAGTGCTGGAGGCGATCGTTCAGTCCTACCGTGAGCTTCAGCAAGTGGGGCCATTTTCAGGAGCAGCCTATAGCTGGACAGTGCAGGAAACCGAGCAAACCCGGCAGGCGATCGCTCAGGAATTGGGCACCACTCCCAACACCATTACCCTGACAGAAGATGTCACCGTGGGCTGTAACATTGCGCTCTGGGGCATCGACTGGCGAATCGGGGATCATTTATTACTGACCGACTGTGAACATCCCGGCATTGTTGCCGCTGCCCAGGAATTGGAACGCCGATTCGGGATTGAAGTTTCTACCTGTCCCCTGCAAGCCACCTTAAATCAGGGCGATCCGGTGGCGGTAGTTGCCAGTCATCTAAAACCCAACACCCGTCTAGTTGTCCTCAGTCACATTCTCTGGAATACGGGACAGGTGCTGCCGCTGGCTGAAATCGTGGCGGCCTGTCATAGCTACTCCAATGCTCGTCCGGTGCGGGTGCTGGTGGATGCGGCCCAGTCAGTCGGAGTGCTGCCCCTCAACTTAACTGAATTACAGCCCGACTTTTACGCCTTCACAGGACACAAATGGTGGTGCGGCCCCGAAGGCTTGGGTGGATTATATGTGCGTCCGGCAGCATTGGATAGCCTCAACCCCACTTTCATCGGGTGGCGGGGAATTACCAAAGACCGTAAAGGCGTGCCAACGGGATGGAAGCCCGGAGGAGAGCGTTACGAAATTGCCACCTCGGCCTATCCTCTCTATACGGGGCTGCGGCAGGCGATCGCCCTGCATCACGAATGGGGCACGGCTCAACAACGCTATGACCGGATTTGCCACCTGAGTCATTATCTCTGGCAACGGTTAACAGAAATCCCTCATGTCCATTGCCTGCGATCGTCCCCTCCGCAGGCCGGATTAGTCTCCTTCCAGTTACCGAATCAATCTCACCACCAATTGGTACAGTTTCTGGAAAGCCGTCATATCATGCTGCGTACTATCCTCGATCCAGACTGTGTGCGAGCCTGTGTCCACTACTTCACCCTGGAATCCGAAATCGACCAACTGATCGAAGCTATCCAACAATTTCCTAGAAAGTAAGGGTGTAGCATTCGGGGATAAATCTCTGGAATGAGGATAGAATCTCCTGCCGAATGCCGCGCCCCTACAGTTCCCCAATCCCCAATCCCCA
>JBBIQC010000114.1:5682-10034 GCA_037442585.1 Oscillatoriales cyanobacterium bin_317 | reverse complement strand
CGTTTATTGCTCAGAGTGGGTGTTAAAGTAAAAGGCGAGGACTACGAAGTCTGGGAAATTTTTTGCGATCGCGTGGGCTGGAGAGTCAGGAAAGAATACGTGAATTACGTCAACCTCAAATTCAACCACTCTCTTTCTCCGCCGGGAGAATTACCAAGGGACCCTGGCAAGGGATTATAGGACGTGGGGCTATGAGGCCATTGTGGTGGGGTCTCTTCTCTCGCGCAAAGACTTGTAGACTGTAGCATGGGCCAGTCCTGAAACTTTTTTAAGTTTTGTATGGGTCGTGCTTCTCTACATCAAATCCCCCTTTCAGCGATCCGGTACCTGGCACCGGGAAGGCTTCCGTACGAGTTCACTCAAAGTGCAGTACAACGGTATCAAGTCTTGATAATTGTGTATGACCCAGCCAATAAGGTGATTGTGCTATGGGCAAAGTGACCCAATACCGGAAGTACATTCAGACGCTACTTACTCAGTATGCTGAGGATGACGTTTCAAGTGATGAGGTCGAAGTACAACTCATTTTTGATACAGAACGGGATCATTATCAATGGATGAATGTGGGTTGGGAACAGTTCAACCGAGTTTATCGCTGTATCATCCACGATAAAAGCAGTAGCAGCGCAGTCGAACAATTCAAATGCAGCGGACGCTTAAAAGTTACTGGTAGAATCCAAAGCTATCTTTCGTCGCTGACTTTAGCCGTTAGCATTCCATGCGATGGAGCACATTCAGGGTGAAAGAAATCAGATTTACTTTAGGAGTATTTATACTTATTAAGAGCCTAATTTCTTAGGAGAGTTAACAATAGCTAAGAGTTAAGAGTTGAGAGTTAAAAATTATCAACTTTTCCCTCTCAACTCTTAACTCCCCTAGCGTCCAATGCCTACATAACGGAAGCCTGCTTGCTCCACGACCTCTTGATCTAAGAAGTTGCGTCCATCGATAATGACGGGGCTGTGCATCAGCTTCGCGAGACGGGCAAAATCAAGGGTGCGGAATTCCTGCCAGTCGGTGACTAAAATCAGCGCATCACAGCCATCTGCCAGCCGCTCTGGGTCAGTTTCCACCAAGACATCAGAAATGCCATGACGCATTCCGCTTTGGGAGATGATCGGATCGTAGGCTTTCACCTTGGTTCCCAGACGGGTCAACTGCTCAATGATGTTCAAGGCGGGTGCATCCCGCAGGTCATCCGTATCAGGCTTAAAGGTCAGTCCCAACAAACCAACGGTTTTACCCTTGAGGATTTTGAGAACCTGTTGCAGTTTTTCTACCACAATCAAGCGCTGACGCTGGTTGACACTCACGGCAGACTTTAATAGTTGTGCTTCATACCCATAGTCATCCGCCGTGTGAATCAAAGCAGACACATCTTTGGGGAAGCAGGAGCCACCCCAACCGATTCCGGCTTGCAAAAACTTGCTACCAATGCGGGAATCTAACCCGATGCCCCTGGCGACTTCCACCACATTGGCACCAACGCGATCGCAGATATTCGCCACTTCATTGATAAAGCTAATCTTGGTGGCCAGAAACGCATTGGCCGCATACTTGATCATTTCTGCCGAACTGAGATCCGTAGTGACGACAGGCACTGGGGGAAGAGCGGGATCTTCGCCAAACTGCCGATTTACAATGGGGGCATACAGTTCCTGCATCAGGGCGATCGCCTGGGGACTACTGCCGCCTAAGACAATGCGATCAGGGTTGAAGGTGTCATACACGGCAGAGCCTTCCCGCAAGAACTCCGGATTGCTGATGACATCAAATTTGGGTTCTTTCGCCAGGGCGATCGCAGTTTCTACCACGGCGTTACCACCGCCTCCCACCATCACTGGGGCTTCTACGGCAGCTTGTCGTTCTGCATAGCCATCCAGTACCAGCATTCTCACCCAGTCACCGGAGCCGATCGGTACGGTGGACTTATTGACAATCACCTTATATTCCCCGTTCAGATGAGCACCAATACCTCGCGCAACAGCTTCCACATAGCGAGTATCACTTTCTCCGTTGGGTAGGGCTGGAGTACCGACCGCAATAAAGAGAATCTGGCCATGATGGACTCCAGCTTGTAAATCAGTCGTAAATTCAATCGTGCCTGCCTGGATGCAGGATTGGAGAATTTCTGAAAGTCCTGGCTCGAAGATCGGCGATTGTCCGGCCTTCATCAGTTTCACTTTCTCCTCGTTGTTATCCACACAAATCACATGATGGCCGACATGAGCCAGACATGCCCCAGTTACCAAACCAACATAGCCCGTACCAATCACACAGACACGCATGGCCTATCCTCAACAAAACACTAAAGGACACAATACAGGGTAGAAGTTACACAGAAGCGACTCGATCGCCACTGGGGGTAGTTCCAGGAATCCCCAACCGGGCGCGGAAATCTTCGATGGTGAGACGTAACCCTTCAGCCAACGGTACAGTAGGTTGCCAATCCAGCAGTTTCTTGGCTCTAGTAATATCAGGACGGCGGCGACGGGGGTCATCTTGAGGCAGGGGTTCAAACCGCAAATCAACATCAGGATTGACCATTTCCTGAACGGTTTGAGCCAATTGCAGAATCGTATATTCGTCTGGATTGCCCAAATTAACCGGGCCACTATGAGCACCATTCATTAGCCGAATCAGACCATCCACCAGATCGGAGACATAACAGAAACTCCGGGTTTGGGAGCCTGTTCCATACACAGTCAGGGGAATACCCTTAAGAGCCTGCACGACGAAGTTACTGACAACTCGCCCATCGTTTTCCAACATGCGGGGGCCATAGGTGTTGAAGATGCGAGCCACCCGAATATCCACATCATTCTGGCGGTGGTAATCAAAAGCCAGGGTTTCCGCAACTCGTTTGCCCTCGTCGTAGCAGCTACGAATGCCGATCGAGTTCACATTCCCCCAATATTCTTCTGCCTGGGGATGAATTTCTGGATCCCCATACACTTCAGAGGTCGAAGCCAGCAGGAATCTAGCTTTTACCCGTTTCGCCAGACCCAACATGTGCAGGGTGCCTATGACGTTGGTTTTGATGGTTTTGACGGGGTTGTACTGGTAGTGAACGGGAGAAGCAGGGCAGGCCAGGTGATAGATCTGGTCAACTTCCAGGCGAATCGGTTCTGTGATGTCATGACGAATCAGTTCAAAGTAGGGGTGTCCTATCCATTTCATGACATTTTGCTTGCGGCCTGTATAAAAGTTATCCAGGCAAATAACTTCATGGCCTTCAGTCATCAGGCGATCGATCAGGTGGGAACCAATAAATCCCGCACCACCCGTCACTAAAATTCTCATAGGGTCAGGTTATCTCCAACGTTCATCAAATAGATTCTATAGTCGCTGTTGCAGCCACTCAGTCAATGGTTTTGGGCTAGATGATTGCCACCCATATTGACTTAAGCTTGACGATGATCCAAGTGCTTTTCAGGAATTTGTTGCAGCCATTGGACGGGATAAATTTTATATAACAGACGAATAATTAATCTGTCCTATCCCCTAATGACCTAAGAAACATACCGACTCCAAACCGATCAGGAGGAATACTTACTGCGTGCAGAAAGCTTACCAGTCCCAAACTATAAAAATCCTAAACAGAGTAATTATTTCCGTAAATACCGATGTCCCTGAATTTACAGAAGTTTTAAATCATTCTGAAGACAAGATATAGCTGATTAGCAGACGGGGAGACTGGATGGCAGGGAAAGGGGCTGGGCATTAGGAGTCCAGTTTGAGTACGGCCATGAACGCTTCCTGGGGGACATCAACGGTGCCGATCGCCTTCATGCGTTTTTTACCTTTGGCCTGCTTCTGCAACAGTTTCTTCTTCCGGCTAATGTCCCCGCCATAACACTTCGCCAATACATCCTTACGCATCGCGGGGATATGTTCACTGGCGATCACTTTTGCCCCGATCGCCGCTTGAATGGGAATCTTGAACTGATGACGGGGAATCAATTCTTTGAGTTTCTCAGTGAGGGCACGGCCCACGTTGTAAGCCTTATCCCGATGGACGATGGTCGCCAGGGGATCGACCGGATCCCCGTTAATTAGAATGTCCAGCTTCACCAGGGGATTTTCCCGATAGCCAATCAGGTGATATTCCATGCTGGCATAGCCCCGCGAACGGGACTTCATCTGATCAAAAAAGTCAGTCGCCACTTCGGCCAGGGGCAATTCGTAAATTAATGTGGTGCGCTCCGGTGTCAGGTATTTCATATCTTTGAAGACTCCCCGACGACTCTGGGCCAACTCCATGAGAGTACCGACATAAGCTTCGGGGGTGATGATGTCTACCTGAACATAGGGTTCCTCGATTTTTTCCCGGTACTGGGGATCGGGCAACT
>JBBIQC010000114.1:0-5665 GCA_037442585.1 Oscillatoriales cyanobacterium bin_317 | reverse complement strand
GGGATTGTCGATGTACAGCACCTCCCCCTTAATGGTTGTCACCCGGTAGACCACCGAAGGAGCCGTGGTGATTAAATCGAGGTTGTATTCTCGCTCTAAGCGCTCCTGAACAATTTCCATGTGCAGTAAACCGAGGAAGCCGCAGCGGAAGCCAAATCCCATAGCACTGGAGGTTTCTGGTTCGTAATTGAGGGCGGCATCACTGAGCTTGAGTTTTTCCAGAGCTTCCCGCAGGTCTTCAAACTGGTCGGCATCGGTGGGAAACATGCCACAGAAGACCATCGGTTTGGCTTCCACATAACCGGGCAGGGGTTCTGCCGCAGGATTATTAGCCAGGGTGATGGTGTCACCGACACGGGCATCTTCAACCGCTTTGATGGCGGCTGCCAGATAACCCACCTCTCCGGCATGGAGTTCTTCCACCTGCACCTGATTGGGGGACAGTACGCCCAATTCATCAATTTCGTATTCCTTCTGGGAGGCCATCAGGCGGATGCGATCGCCCCGCTTCACCGTACCATCCATTACCCGGAAGTACACGATTACCCCCCGATACGGGTCGTAGTAGCTATCAAAAATCAGTGCCCGCAGGCGTTCCTTGACGGTATCTTGAGGCGGCGGAACGAGATGGACGATCGATTCCAGAATTTCTGGGATGCCAACCCCTTCTTTCGCTGAAGCCAGGATCGCCTGACTGCAATCCAGCCCCACTACATCTTCAATTTCTTTTTTGACGCGATCGGGTTCGGCTCCTGGCAGGTCAATTTTATTTAGAACAGGAATAATTTCCAGGTCATGCTCCAGCGCCAGGTACACATTCGCCAAAGTCTGAGCTTCCACGCCCTGGGAGGCATCCACCACCAGCAAAGCTCCTTCACAGGCAGCCAGCGATCGCGACACTTCATAGGAGAAATCAACGTGCCCTGGTGTATCAATCAGATTCAGGACATAGTGCTGGCCGTCTTTGGCATGATAATTCATGCGGGCAGCCTGGAGCTTGATGGTAATGCCTCGCTCCCGCTCCAGTTCCATGTTGTCCAGAAACTGCTCCTTCATCTCGCGGGCATCGACGGTGCCAGTTGCCTGCAACAAGCGATCGGCCAGCGTCGATTTGCCGTGATCGATGTGAGCAATAATGGAAAAGTTACGAATACGGGAAACGGGCACATCAGTCATAGGAGTTGCTCAACCTGGGAAAAGCCAGACAAAGGGTACATAAAACTTATTTTCAGATCCAGAACGATCGGTTTGCTTCAGGAAAGCTCCGGTTTTCTAGATGGATCTGGTTTAATTCGTCTTAACGCATTTTAACGGTTCTGTCCTCCAGAACCCAGTTTTTCGAGTTCTTGAAGTTTGTAAAATCAAAGAGGGGGTTGCTGTAGTAGAGTACATTGCAGAAAAATTGTCCAAACCGCGGTTCTCTATTCCTTACCTGATTGGAACTAAACCAAGTCCAGCTAGAGAACGGTCATTTTCCTATCAGAAAAACGATTGTTCTGGACTTGGACAAGGTTTAGAAGGGTTTTTCAGCCATCTCGCCTTGCTTCTTCACGTTTTCCTAGATCTAAACCTATGAATGAATCTGCACTCCATGCCAGTTCCCCCTCCGACAAGATCGAGATTGCGGTTCGGATAGACTCCGACTTACTGGATCAAATTAAGCATTTGACCAACGATCCCAGTAAGGTGATTGAGGTGGCAGTACGACAGTGGCTCCGCAACGAGTTACGCCGGGACGATGAATTGACCCGCACCTTACCTCGCAACCCACCGGTGCCTCCTCGCGGGGAATGGAACGATTAACCCTTTACGGGGTGATACAAGGAACTTGAATTCAGTTTAGCCACAGACGACTCCCTGGATCCAGGCTAGATTGGTTGTGCATAATGACAGCATCTGCCCTTGCTTATTGTTCAGACCATTCCACCTCATAAAAGCCGTCAGCTAAAGCTGTGATGATTTTCTCTGCCAGTTATCCGCGCTCTTCACCAGAAGCGAGTTCTTCCCAGCTTGTGTTCACCCACAACGCTGAAGGCCAAATATTCTCTTTTTGCTGGTCTGTTGCCAACCACCCCGTGCCAGTGGAACGTGTCATTGGAGGACAACTTGGGGAGGTCTTTGCCCCCCTTGAATTAACCGCATACCGGGATACCGTGAAGCAGGTTTTGGCCACTGTAACGGCGCAACAATTTAGCGGCGAATTCTATCTCGGCGATCGCAGCTTCTGGTTGGATCTGGTAATTAGCCCTGTTCTATTACCCAATGGTTCCCCCACAACGGTTGTAGTGACTGGAGAGAGTACACCCGTGATGACCGAGGGAGCCGCCAATGAACCTCAGTCGGAGTCGATGGTGATCCCAACGGTACTTCCAGTCCCCCCAGCATCCTGTCATCCAACTGCCGTTCCTATCAGTGCCGAGCGGCATCATAAACTCTTGACCCAAATTGCCTGGAATATTCGCCGCACGCTGGATCTACCGACGATTTGGCAACAGACGGTGGAGGGATTGGGCAAAGTCTTGGGCGTGAATCGCTGTATTGTCTGTCCTTACGAAGTGAATCAGCCCACCGTGAAGGTGATGGCCGAGTATTGCTGGGGGGAATTTTGCCCCATGCAAGGGCTGGAATTTGTGGTGGCCGATGATCCGGATTTGAGCAAGGCGATCGCCACGCTGCACCCCGTTAATATTCGTGGATGTGGTGAGGTGCTTCCCCAGGCCACGGATCAACCGCCCAGGCTACGAAGCTCATTGAAGCACTCGATGCTGATTGTGACCACTTCCTACCAGGATCAGCCCAATGGGTTGATTGTGCTGTATCAGGATGATCAGCCTCGTCGCTGGACTGAGGTGGAACTGGAATTTATTCAGGAACTTGCAGATCAGGTGGGAACGGCGATCGCTCACGCCACTCTAATTGCCAACAGTCAGGCTCTAGCGGAGGAACTGCGGAAGGCCAACAGTACCTTGTTACAAAAACATCGGGAACTGGAAGAAGCCAGAGAGCAAGCTGAAGAAGCGTCTCGTTTGAAAAGTGAGTTTTTGGCTAATACCTCTCACGAAGTTCGCACTCCCCTCAACGGCATTTTAGGCTGCCTAAATCTAATTTTGGATGGTACGGTAGATGAACCAGAGGAGCAGATCAAGTTTATTCGCGATGCTAACAAATCAGCCTTGCACCTGCTGAGTGTTTTGGATGATATTCTCGACATTGCCAAATTGGAGGCCGGAAAGCTCCGCATTGAATTGGCACCTGTTAAGTTGAGGGATCTTCTGAATGAGGTTAAGGACTATGCTGATACTCTAGTTCGTTCTACCAATCTAAGCTTTGAGATCCAGGATCTGCCTACCAATGACGAGATTATTGTATACGGCAATTATCAGAGACTTGTCCAGGTAATGCTGAATTTAGTGGGTAATGCCTTCAAATTCACTCATGAAGGTGGAGTAACTGTTAGTGTCGAGATCCTCAAAAAGAAGATAACTTTTCAGGAGAAAGATTTTCCTGGCTTGCTAAAAATTCGGGTTGCAGATACGGGAATCGGAGTTTCTTTAGATAGACAGGATCGATTGTTCCAATCTTTCAGCCAGGTGGATGGCTCACGTACGCGGCGCTATGGAGGCACGGGGTTGGGGTTAGTCATATCACAAAGTCTAGTAGAGGCAATGGGTGGTACAGTCAATTTTTACAGTATGGGTGAAGGGCTGGGGTCTACCGTAACCTTTACTGTTCCCCTTTATCAGGAACCTTGATGATTTCCTCTCTAACAATGGATTCCTTCGATTTACTTTAGGGCTGTTCTCAATCCTGTTGTTTGCTAACTGATATGGGGACTCTAAAGGCACCTGCCAGTGGAGCCATTCGTCATGCGTTTCCCATTATCCCAATCACCCCGCCCCAAGGTCAGCACCTTACCCAGACAAAAAATTGAAGCCTCGGCCTATCTGGACATTTACAAATTGGTTTCCGAAAAGAAGCGACCGCAGCAAGAATTGGCACAGGTCGAACAACGACACGATCGCATTCTCAAGCGACCGGAAACGCTAGAAAGTCAGCTGCTGGGGTTAGAGCAGACTGCACAACAACTGGGTCTTGGCGCTAACGCATTGTAGGGATTTTATTGTCGCGTAAGCCCCTCAGGTAAAAGGCCTACTGTGTACACACATCTTGGTACAACCCAAAGTCTAGATCCGGGGGACTTCCCCCCGGTCCCCCGCTACGTGGGGTCCAATCTCCCCCACACCCCCCGAAAGGGTTGGCTGGTGGGCTGCCACCCAAATCAGGAGTTTGGGGGTAACGGTTGGATTTCGGTGACAGCCACGTCTGAATGACTTGTGTGTACGCGGTAGGTGCTGAGACAGAGTGATTAGCTAGACACCTCTGCTACACCGATCGGACAGGAGACATTCGTTCCCCCTAAGCCGCAGTAGCCACCGGGATGCTTGGCGAGATACTGCTGATGGTAATCCTCCGCGTAGTAGAACGCAGGGGCATCCAGAATTTCGGTGGTAATAGGGCCGTATCCAGCCTTGTTCAGGGCCACTTGATAGCGATCGCGAGATGCCTCAGCTAATTTCCGTTGCTCATCCGAGTAAGTATAGATGCCAGAGCGATATTGGGTGCCAACATCATTGCCCTGGCGCATGCCTTGAGTCGGATCATGATTCTCCCAAAAGACTTTCAAAAGCTGGTCATAGCTGATCACGTTCGGGTCATAGACGACAAATACAACTTCGTTATGGCCCGTCATGCCAGTGCAGACTTCACGATAGGTCGGATTAGGCGTGATACCTGCCGCATAGCCAACGGCTGTGGTAAAAACGCCCGGTTGTTGCCAGAATTTGCGCTCTGCTCCCCAAAAACAACCCATACCAAACATGGCCGTTTCCATGCCTTCAGGAAAGGGAGGCTTTAACGGATTGCCGTTGACAAAGTGCTGCTTGGGAACAGGCATCTCTGTTGCCCGTCCGGGTAGGGCTTCCGCTGCTGTGGGCAGGGATAGTTTCTTACCAAATCCAAATAGTCCCATTGGTTTTTACTCTCGTTTCTGCGGTCTATCTTTACTTTAGTTAATGTTTCTGAGAAATGGACGAGAGATAGATGAGAGGTTAGCGTTTCAATTCCTTGAGCAGATTGTCTACTTCTTGCAGGCGATCGCTCTGGGCAGATTGCTGTTTCAATAGGGTTTTTGCTTTTTCCAGAGCCGGAATGGCCTCCTGTTTGCGGCCCATCGCCTTGAGCGCCATTCCCAACTTGACGTAACCATCCGCGCTGTTAGGCGAGAGGTTAGTGTACTGGCGATACAGGTTCGCGGCGGACGTATAATTCTGGCGCTCAAAGAAAATATCACCAATGCCTTCATGGGCATCGGGCAGGTTCGGTCTGAGGGCGATCGATCGCTGGTAGTACTTCATCGCTTCATCAGCATAGCCCGCTGCTTGCAAGGCTCGACCGATTTGTAAAGGCAGAGCCGGATTTTGCGGTTCCAACTGGAGTGCCTTGCTGAAAGAATTAGTCGCCTTGGTATAGTCATTCAGTTGCAACCAGGCGGTGCCAATATGCACCCGCACAATGCCCTGTCTGGGTGAAATCCGGGCAGCCTGTTGCAGGGGAGTAAACGCATCCCGTGGGCGTTTCAGTTGAATCAGAGCGGTTCCCATCAGTT
>JBBIQC010000113.1:5341-10050 GCA_037442585.1 Oscillatoriales cyanobacterium bin_317 | reverse complement strand
CAAGGAATTTTGGATTTTGGATTTTCGATTTTGGATTTCGGACAAATCCCCGTCCTCTGTCCTTTGTCCTTTGTCTTTTGCTAAGGACGAATGACCAATGACCAATGACGGCTCACCTTCTACCTTGCCTCCGTGGATTGTGGCAATTATCTCCTGAGCCTCTTGTTGATACTCCGCCAGCGTCAGAGTTTCTGTGGGGTTGCAGATGTCGATCAGGTAGTGGGGCACAGCTTGCTGATCGGCGATCGAGGGTTTGGCGGTGCCAATGTTAAATTCTCGATACACTTGGCGCGAATCGGCGCTGAGAATGACACAATGCAAGCGTTTTGCAAGCGCGATCGCTAAGCCAGACTTTCCTGTCGCCGTGGGGCCACACAAGACAATCAATAATGGTATATATGTACTGTTTTTTGCTAGACTAGGACTGGCAGAAGACATGGGCGTGAATCACTGGTTAACCCCTACCTGAAATAGTGCAGGAAAGGTATCTAAAACCGCTTGTAAGCCTTTTGTGTTACAATTTTGGATGATTTTGGTCTTTTAAGCTGGGATCAATTTTTAGAGCGCTTATTTCGGTTGGAGCACTGATCGCATGACAAACTATTACGGTGCTGAGCAGATTCAAGTCCTGGAAGGGATTGAGCATGTTCGCAAACGCCCAGGAATGTACATTGGTAGCACCGGATCCAGAGGACTCCACCATCTAGTGTACGAGGTTGTTGACAACTCTGTTGACGAAGCTCTGGCGGGCTACTGCAAAAATATCAGCGTCACCATTAATCAGAATGGCTCTGTCACGGTGGTCGATGATGGGCGTGGCATTCCCACCGATATTCATCCCCGAACTGGAAAATCTGCCCTGGAAACGGTACTCACCAAGCTGGGAGCCGGAGGGAAGTTTGGTGAAGGAGGCGGCTACAAGGTTTCTGGAGGTCTGCACGGAGTTGGAATTTCCGTCGTCAATGCTCTCTCTGAATGGGTGGAGGTGACGGTCTGGCGCGAAGGCAAGATTCATACCCAACGGTTTGAACGGGGGATTCCAAAGGGGGATATGGTCGTTAAGCCCGGAGCAGGCGATCGCACAGGAACTTCAGTTACATTCCTGCCCGACATCAGCATCTTCACTACAGGCATTGTCTTTGATTACGCCACCCTGGCAGGCCGTTTGCGAGAACTGGCCTTTCTGAACGGTGGCGTGCGAATTACCTTTACGGACGATCGCCCGGAAGACGGTAATCCCCATGTCGAAACCTACTTCTACGAGGGGGGAATTCGGGAATACATCGGCTACATGAACCGCGAGAAACAACCCCTGCACGAGGAAGTGATTTATGTGCAAGGGGAGCGGAACAATGTGCAGGTAGAAGTGGCGTTGCAGTGGTGTGCCGATGCCTACACAGATAATCTGCTGGGATTTGCCAACAATATCCGCACGATCGACGGTGGCACCCATTTAGAAGGACTGAAAACTGTCCTCACCCGGACGATGAATGCGCTGGCCCGTAAACGGAACAAGCTAAAGGACAATGATCCGAACCTGGCTGGGGAGAATATCCGGGAAGGCTTGACGGGCGTAATTTCAGTCAAGGTGCCGGAGCCAGAATTTGAAGGCCAAACTAAGACCAAACTGGGGAATACAGAAGTGCGCGGCATTGTCGATTCCCTGGTAGGCGAAGTCCTGACGGAATATCTGGAGTTTCGCCCCGGAGTGGCAGATTCGATTATTGAGAAAGCGGTGGAAGCTTTTAGAGCCGCAGAAGCCGCCCGCAAAGCACGGGAACTGGTACGCCGTAAATCGGTGTTAGAGTCCTCGACCCTGCCGGGGAAACTGGCGGATTGCAGCAGCCGCGACCCCGCTGAATCAGAAATCTTCATTGTGGAAGGGGACTCCGCAGGGGGGAGTGCCAAGCAGGGACGCGATCGACGGTTCCAGGCGATCCTGCCGCTGCGGGGCAAGATTCTCAACATTGAAAAGACCGATGATGCCAAGATCTACAAAAATACTGAAATTCAATCCCTGATTACAGCGCTGGGGCTGGGCATTAAAGGCGAAGAGTTTGATGCCTCCCAACTGCGTTACCATCGGGTTGTGATCATGACTGATGCAGATGTGGACGGTGCTCACATTCGTACCCTGCTGCTCACCTTCTTCTACCGCTATCAACGGGATATGGTGGATCAGGGCTATGTCTACATTGCCTGCCCGCCTCTCTATAAAATTGAGCGGGGCCGCAATCACTACTACTGCTACAGCGATCGCGAACGGGATCAACTGATCGCCACTTTCCCCGAAAATGCCAAGTATGAAATCCAACGGTTCAAAGGGTTGGGAGAAATGATGCCTGAACAATTGTGGGATACCACGATGAACCCGGAGAGCCGCACCCTGAAACGAGTGGAAATTGAAGATGCCGCCGAGGCCGATCGCGTGTTTACCGTGCTGATGGGCGATCGGGTGGCTCCTCGACGGGAGTTCATCGAAACCTATGGGCCAAAGTTGAATCTAGAGGATCTGGACATTTAATAATACAGAGTAGGCTACCGCAATCCTCGCGCTCTCAATTGCTGATCAATCCACCCCATTTCAGCATCTGTCAACGGTGGTAGCGGTGGCTTCTGGTAGTCAATCCGCAGATCATAACTGCCGAAATCATAGATCTCGGTCAGCAATGCCTGCAGATCTAACACTTGATCCGGGTCATCGCCTTCCAGGGGAACAAAGATGGCTGGAATGGGATTGGATAGGTTGAATGGATACAAGGTTGCTTGAGGCCGCATAGAGCTACGGCTTACCAAAATTCGGTAGTTGCTGGTGTAAGGATAGTTCAAGACAGGCATGGGTGGCCACTGCCGGAGGAGATCAATCTCAACTAAATGGGCCAAACTAGCCAGTACTTTGCGCCGTTTAGATCTCAGCATTAGTCAATAGCAATATGGCTTTTCTCAAACCATAGCTGATCATGCCTCGCCATGACTTTGGGAGTGTCATCCATGTTTGTGTCGAAATGTTGCGCTAGTATGTGCCCGTTTAACCACATATTAACTTCCTTTAAAGGCTCTTTTAATCCGGATTGAAAATGCTATCTTTTATATAGACACAAAGAGCAAAGAAAACCTCTTCAAATCAAGGCTTTTGGACTTGTGTCTCCTTCCAAAGCCACTGCACAACTGGTGATTAAGTTCAATCTATCGTCCATCGTTTCGGCATAATTGAATATCACTCGCGTGACTCTTAAGTGACGCTTTCAGGTTGGTTATTCCCAACTAATTTTCAGAGAAATTGCACAACTGATGACGTTCAGTACACTATCAGTGACTTCCAGAAAGGAGGGCAGATCGTTATTTCTCATCTATCTCACTGGTTGATTGCAGTTTAATTCTTTGTCCACCCTTATTAGTAGAGACTCTAATTTGATAGTTCTTAAAAGTCTGGCAGCCTTCTGTCAGACTTGTTTTAATGTTAAAAATTTAATATTAAAAATTCCGTTCATTTCAATAGGAGTATTGATTCCATTGATTAAGCTCAAAAGTAAGTGCGATCGAGGCAATTATGGCTACCGCTTCTAGTCTTCAAGACAGTTCCTCTTCCTGGAAAGTAATTCTTTTATTAACCCTGGGCTTCTGGTTAAGCAGTATTCTGATGCTGGATGGAATTGTCATGCCCGCACTTTACACCTCCGGCATGATGACAGAACCCAATTTTGCGATCGCAGGCTACTCTCTAAAAATTACTGCCGCTGGCTTATTGCTCTGGCTGTATAACCGCAAAACGAATCCAGTGACGATGATGGGATGATAGGTGGAGGGGTAGGCGCTAGGATGGAGGAAGATGAACCTAGTGGATGTACACAACTCATGACCTCTTTGGGCAACCTCCGCGATCTGTATCAGCAAGTCATTCTGGAACGCTACAAAAAACCCCGGCATCGGGGCCAAACGAATCCCGTGGATCGGTATCAGAAAGGCCATAATCCCTCCTGTGGGGACACGATCGAACTGACGTTGCACCTGAATCCAGCGGGGGATCGCATTGAGGATGTCAAGTTTGAAGGGGAAGGATGTGCGATCGCGATGGCTTCGGCTGACCTGATGGCAGAAGCGATGCGAGGCCGCAGCGTGGATCAAGCGATCGCCATGGTGCAGCAGTTTCAGGACATGATGAAAGGCGGTGCAGAATTTCCCACCGAGTTCCGGAAGCTGAATGTAATGCAGGGCGTTTCCCAATTCCCCGTCCGCATTAAATGCGCCACTCTTACCTGGCATACCCTGAAAGCGGCTCTGGAATCTACCAATACTCAACCTTCTGAGGAGTATGTGAGCAACGAGTAGGGCAAAACCGATAGTTGAAGGCGCATGGTAAACGACATGACCCTGGTTGATTGGGAACCTTCCCCACCCCCTACGGATTTAATTTTTGACGATGGAGAACCGTTGGAAACCAATCGCCACCGGATTGCCATGAATGTGTTGATTGATTCGGCATGGCAAGCCTTGTCCGATCAATCGAACTGCTTCACGGGCGGTAATATGTTTGTCTATTACAGCCGCACCCAGGCCATGAACCGGGATTTCAGAGGGCCAGATTTTTTTGTGGTGCTGGATGTGGATGGCGATCGCGAACGGCAGGGCTGGGTGGTCTGGGAGGAAGAGGGCCGCTATCCAGATGTGATTGTGGAACTGATGTCTCCCAGTACAGCCAAAGTTGATCT
>JBBIQC010000113.1:0-5331 GCA_037442585.1 Oscillatoriales cyanobacterium bin_317 | reverse complement strand
TAGGCGTGAAAAAAGATCTGTACGAACGGACGTTCCGGACGGCTGATTACTTTGTCTACGATCCGTTCGATCCCAGTTCCTTGCAGGGCTGGCATCTAAACGCGGCTCAACGCTATCAACCACTGTCACCGAATGAGCGCGGTTGGCTTTGGTGTGAAACCCTGCAACTGTGGTTAGGCACCTGGGAGGGCAGCGTTCGTCGAGAACCACCGACTGGAACCTGTCACTGGCTGCGATTTTACGATCGCGATGGCAATTTAGTTCCGTTGCCTGAAGAAGTCGCTCAACAACAAGCCGAGCAAGAATATCAGCGGGCCGAGCAAGAACACCAGCGGGCCGAGCAAGAACACCAGCGAGCCGAACAAGAACGCCAACGAGCGGAACGACTGGCTGTCCGTCTGCGGGCATTAGGGGAAGATCCGGAGAACCTGTGAAAAGTCGCGGTTCAGCGGAGTCACGCTTTTGGATCTGGAGGTGGTTGCTTAGGCCGACCTTCTGTTTTCGCACGGGCGATCGCTGGTTCAATCAGGATTGCCACCATTTGAGACAGCGATCGACGTTCAGAAGCAATGGCCAGATGCCCGACTTCGTAAGGATTTTATTTTCGCGCAAGCCCCTGAGCTTAGCAATAGCACTGAATATCTTCGCCGCATTCATCAGCCAGGTAGCAAAGTGCCCGAAACCGTAGATTAACCACTTCTTCGTAAAGGGGGTTTAGTTTGCAGAGGGGTGGAATGTGAGCAACCTGACGACCAAACACTGTGATATCTCGCTCAAAGGGACATTGAGAGGGGACTATCCGACAAATCCAATGGGCCATGAAAGAACTTTGGATTTCCAGTTGGTCAAGTTGCCGACGTACAGGACTCAGCAAATCGAAGGATCTAATCTTGTTGTTGAAGGAAGATGGGAGAGCCTGTTGATTACTGACCAGAGCGAACATTCAAAATTCCTCTATAAACTTCTAATAGCAGTCTAGCTATAACCAGTTGAAATGAGAACACCCGAAAAATATAAATAGATTTTATATTTCATAATTTTGGCTTAACTCACTCTAGATCTCCGACTTCTTTGCCAAAATCTTTTTGAGCGTGATTTTGATCAGAAGTCGGAGATCTGAAAGCTTAGAAGTCAACGATCGCAGTTATTTCGATCGCCGAATCTCAAAACCACTCAATCCTTCCAGTTCTTCATGGGTGACAGCTACTTTTTCTACAACAGCATTCGGTGGCCCTTTGCGACACCAGGCAATCATTTTTTCCACTGCTGTTCGATCGCCCTCAAAAACCGCTTCAACACGGCCATCAGGCAGATTACGCACCCAGCCTGCCAAACCAAACACCTGAGCAACATCCTGGGTAGAGAAGCGATAGCCCACTCCCTGGACTTTTCCGGTAATGAAAACGTGCGATCGACGAAGTTCCATAACGTTAAGGGGAATAGGAAATCAGGAATTGGGTGTTGGGAATCGAGGATTGGAAATGCCCCTACTCCTCAACAAAGGATCCATGATAAATCCCCTGTTAGATTACAAAGTGTTGCAATCCCCTACCTCGCCCATAGGGGTTAGACAGAAACCGACATAACCAGAAAAGCTGACAATTTCCCAAAATTTGGTTTAGTTTATGAGAATTTATTGCAATAGCTCTACTGCAGGATGATATAACTTTTAATGCGAATTTTTTGGATTAGCGATTCCATGCCATACCTGCAAAATCCGGGAGGAATGAAGCCGATCAGTCGGCGGAGACTGTTGCAACTTGGATTAGGAGGAGCCGCGATCGCAGGTAGTGCAGGGCTGTATCAATGGCTCAGGACGCAACCCGCTCACTCCATCAAGATTCCCCCCATTCCCAAAGACACTCCCAGCTATGGCAATGGCATTAATCCCATGCAGATGCTGCGTGAGTTTGACTACGGAACCGTAAAGCAGGAGAACGGACGCACCATTCGAGAATTCCAGATTACGGCCCAATCTACAACATTGCAACTCAACAGTGCGGTGTCGTTTATTACCTGGAACTATAACGGGCGGGTACCGGGGCCAACCCTCCGAGCGCGAGAAGGCGATCGCGTGCGGGTCTTGTTCCTGAACCAGGGAGGACACGCTCATACCATGCACTTTCACGGCATCCATCCGCCCAACGTCGATGGCATTCGTCCGGTCAGTAACGGCAAGGCGTTTATTTATGAATTTGATGCAGAACCTTACGGTGTGCATCTCTATCACTGCCACATTGCTCCCGTAACCCGACATATCGGTAAGGGACTGCATGGGATGTTCATTGTGGATCCAAAAGAAGGGCGACCTCCGGCGGATGAAATGGTGCTGGTGATGGATGCTTATGACATCAATGAAGACAAGCGCAATGAGCTTTATGCCTTCAACGGATTGCCCCATTACTATATGGAGCATCCCATCCCGATTTACCAGAATCAACTCGTCCGCTTGTATGTACTCAACATGATCGAGTTGGATCCGGCCCTGACCTTTCACACCCATGCTAATTTCTTTAAGGTTTATCCCACGGGCATGACGCTGCAACCTAGTCATACTTCGGATGTGATCACAATGGGTACGGCAGAACGGCATATTCTGGAATTCTCCTACCCCTATCCCGGCAAATATATGTTCCATCCACATCAAGACACGATCGCAGAAGCTGGATGCATGGGATTGTTTGAGGTGATTCCGGAAAATAGTTGAAAATTATTTGCAAGTCAATTGACAATTACTCTCAAAGACTGCAAGGATGAAGGTTATCGATTCAATAGAGTTTCATTCATGCCCTTTCTTCAGCAGAATGAGCCTCTGTGGTGCAGTTGAGAACACCTGAAAACCTGAAATTTGAATACTACTGGATTGCAATTACCAAGGGAGTAGCGACTATGCAAATCATTCGTCGCCTGTTGCGCTTTGCGTTGCTGGCGTTAGCTGTAGCAGGATTGGTCATTAGTATCAAAGCCTGCGCCAGTCCCCCAGTAGACCAGGCCACTTCATCCACCTCCTCTGTCACCACCTCGAATAACTCTCAAAGCACTGCGGCTGGGGGCAAAAAGATCAATATCAATACCGCAATCCTGTCCGAGTTAGATAAGTTTGAAGCCCAGTTGGGAGTTCCGGCCCTCTCGCACAAAATTCAAGCCAGCCGCCCTTATGGCAATCCCCAAGACCTGGTGAGTAAAAAGGTAATCACCCAGGAGCAATTTGACCAGATTAAGGATCAAGTCACTGTGGAAGAGGTGGTGCTGACTGGGGAAGCAAAAGATGTGGACTACATGACCAAATTAGGGTTGATGAAAGGCCACATGATCGTCGCTGGGGAATTGCTGGACTTGGGGAAACCGGAACAGGCCGTCCCCCACCTGGAACATCCAGTGGAAGAGATTTATGTCGATCTGGCGGATCAATTTACGGAGCGCCAGGTGCCGGACTTTAAGGACACCTTGACTCAGGTACAGGATCTGGTGAAATCCAAACCTAATGATCCGCAAGTGAAGCCGAGATTTGAGGCAGCTATGGCGGCGATCGATCGAGCAATTGCAGCACTCCCAGCCAGCCAGCGCCAGTCCGTGAACTTTGGTCTGCAAGTTGTCAACGGCTTACTGGAAACCGCTACTTCTGAGTATGGGGCGGCAATTACCGATGGCAAGATAAAAGCGGCGATCGAATATCAGGACTCGCGTGGATTTGTCACCTACGCGGAGGACACCGTGTTTAAGGGAATTGGCAACAAGCTGAAGCAAACCGATCCCAAAGCCTATGAACAAATCACGGCTCACTTTACCCAGTTGCGAAAAGCGTGGCCTCAGCCTATTCCGCCTGCAACTCCGGTGCTGACTGTTGATCAGGTCGTTGCTCAAGTAAAGCAAATTGAGATGGACAGTAAACCTGTGCTCAATGCATCAGCATCCTGATCCCGATTTATTCGAAGATGGGCAGATGGGTTGCCAGTGCAGTTGTGAAGGTTCATGTAGGGGGGTGTCAAATGACCAATGACCAGCCTGTCTAGTAGTTCATGACACCCACCTACATTTTTTGCATAAAGGTATTCGCGTATTTTGATGACCTATGGACTTCAGCACTGTTTTACCAACCTTTGTGATTACTCTGCGGGAGGGCGTGGAAGCGGCTCTCGTCGTAGGAATTGTGCTGGCTTGTTTGAAAAAAGCTAAGCAAAGCCGCTTCAACCGTTGGGTTTATCTGGGTGTGATTGCGGGGCTGGCTGTCAGTGCCCTGATTGGTCTGTTATTTGGGTGGATGATCAAACTTCTGGGAGCCGTCAGCCCGATCGCCGAACCTCTGTTAGAAGGGGTATTCAGCGTGATGGCGATCGGGCTGCTCAGTTGGATGTTGATCTGGATGACTCAGCAGGCCCGGTTTATGAAAAGCCAGGTGGAAGGAGCGATTACTTATGCTCTAAAAACGGGGGCTGCCTGGGGAGTCTTCTGGCTCATCTTCATTGCCGTAGTGCGGGAAGGGTTTGAATCCGTCGTATTCATCATTGCCAAGTTTGAACAAGGGTTTTTCCCAGCCTTAGGGGCACTGGCGGGATTAGGAGCAGCAGCAGGAGTTGGCGTGTTGCTGTTCCGATGGGGCATCAAGATGAACCTGCGCCTGTTCTTTCAAGTGATGGGCGTGTTGCTGCTGCTGGTCGTCGCCGGTCTGGTCGTCACCGCTCTCGGCCAGTTTGACACGGTGATCAGTACCCTGGCCAGCCAGAACCGCGCTTCGGAATCCCTCTGTGTCTACTACGAGCATTTCACCAAGGTTCACTCCTGCATCCTGGGGCCAAAAGTCTGGGATCTGAGCCGCGTTTTACCGGATGATCGCTTCCCCGGAGCCATCCTCAGCGCTTTGTTTGGCTACACTCACCGCTTATATCAGGTGCAGGCGATCGCGTATCTGGTCTTTTTGGGGACGATCGGCGGCATTTATTTTCAAAGTCTGGCTGGCCGCGTCTTTTTTCCCAAACGGCAGTTTTCCAAGGGCTAACGGATTCTGATCAACGTTGAGCAACGTTAGTAGTTTTACGGGCAGATATCATCCCTTGTGATCGGTATCACTTTAAGTGCTGGGGTAAGGTCACATAAAAGGGTTAGGGAAATCACGTAAATTCAGCAGAAATATCACCAGTTGCTTCGTTAAATATCACTCGCTGGATTACGGAAACCCCTCATACTCAACATTAGTTCTCCAGTAGAAATAATCAGATTTCACTGACTAACTGGAGAACATTCAGGGTGTCTAGCAAATTATGTTCATGGATCACAGCGATGTTAAGGAAGTCTCTCTGGTAGGATAACAGGGCGATCGCTCTGAAGATTTAC
>JBBIQC010000112.1:0-10076 GCA_037442585.1 Oscillatoriales cyanobacterium bin_317 | reverse complement strand
TTAAAATCCAATCCTCCTAAGTCTTTTAGACTTCCTCAGCAAGCCCTAATTAACGATCGAAGGGTTTTGCGATTGTTGAACTAACCTCAACAAAAACATATAAGCCTGCTGCAAGGGAAGATGTTTAGGTTTCCCTTGATAAACAATTTGAAACTGATCTGGATATTCACTATCTCCATAACCAGAGATCAGGTGTTGATGAAACGCTGCTTCAGCTAATCGGTGAACTTCCCCCCTCAAGTCATACCAATTCCCTTTAAGAGCAGTATTCGCATCATTCATCATTCGCTTCTCCTGCGTTCTCGACTCTTCCCGTTATAGCGATTTTGGTAACTGCCTACACCTTTCAAAGGAGAGAAGGCTAACGCCGAAAGCCAAATCCTATCTTTTGCGGTTTGGGTTTACCCTTCGATTTCTCTTTACTCACCTCGGCCACCGCTTCCTGGAACAAGTGATGTAGATGCAAAGGAGCACTGGCAATATCGGGTAGCTCTGGTTTCAGGGGTTTATTCTGCTGTAATAGCAATGCATCCAGGTCTTGCTCTAACTTAAAATCAGGTCGATTCAACACCGTTTGCAGAATCGCTTCTAACTGGGATGGATACTGTTGAGCCAGTCGTTGCCAGATAAAGCTATTGATTTCAGGTTGCTCCAGATAATGACGCACTAGCTTCTCTGCATTGGGAATTGTTGTCCAGTCCTCCGCCTGCAGCAGTTGCTGAAATTGAGTATAGGTGGGCAAAAACATCTGTCCCCAACGGGGATGGGTCAGGGCTGTGACCTGTTCGGCGTGCTTTAAATCAGGCGGCAACTCCACCTTGGGAGCAACCATTTTCGTCTTACTCCCTGTTTCAAATAGTTTTCCCACCGTCTCAGCATCGGCTCCCAGGTCTGCTGCTGCCGCTGCCACCTGTTCGGGGGATGTTCCTGCCTGTTCTGCCAGTTCTTCTAAGGATGTGGGATTGTCGTATCCTGCTGCGGCCAGTTGTTTTTGGGTTAGATGTTCCTGAAACTCATTCAGTCGCTTACCCAACTGATAGCCAGATAGTGTGACTTCGTCACTACCAAAAAAGTCTACAAAATCCTGGTTATACCGTTCTACCGATCGCCATGCCTCTTCCAATAAATCCGGCGCGTCGCTGTACAGATGTTGGCGATAGTTTTGTTTGAAGTTGCCGATCGCCACTGCCAATTTGGGTTTTCCCAATTTCCCCAAAGCGGTCCAGGGACTGAAGACCATCCAAACTCCCTCACTCACAGGTGCGATCTGAGTCAGGACAATTTCTCCCACTTTTAACCGGCTCATGGCTTCCAGTTTCTTGGAGTCTGTGGGTTTGACAACATAGTGCTTGGCCGTTGTCCAGTTGATCACCTCAAAGCCATCGTTCAGGATTTGCAGGATTTCAAATAACCCCACGAAACTCCGATGCCAGCTTTGCAACAGTGCTTGATCACACTCGGACAAATCCGCATGCTCCTGGATAAACAAATCGATTGGCGTAGTATCATTGACCGTTCCTTCTGTCAGAAACCGATCGACCACCAGACTGCGACGATGCATATCCTGCTGCTGCGATCGGGATAACTGGGCAGCGCTGAATTCCTCCAGAGCGATCGCCAGATCCCCTTCGGCATCCAGCACAAAATCCGTTAACGCTGCTTTGAGTTGTCCAGCCCGATTTAATAAACTATCCACTTGCTGATCTCCCATCTCTGTACTCGCACCCTACTGCGTTCAGCAAGCTGCAAACCACTCCCCTGAGAGGGAGTCTGTAACCTACAACACTACTCACAAAGAGAGAGATTGATCAGGAGAAGTAGGATGTGTTAGGCGCTAGCCGTAACGCATCGATCCAGGGCGATGTCAGAGGTTTAACTACCGCTTTTAGCGGCAATCTGACTTTGTCGAGCCTGCACTTCCAGGTAAACGAGCAGGGCATTGATATCTGCCGGATTTACACCACCGATGCGGGTGGCTTGTCCAATCGACAGAGGACGAATTTTAGCCAGCTTTTCGCGGGCTTCCTTGGAGAGAGTGGAAATGGCGTGGTAATCCAGATCCGGGGGAAGCTTGCGGTGTTCCTGACGGGCGATCGCATCAATCTGGTGCTGTTGCCGCTGAATGTAGCCGGAATACTTGATATCGATTTCGGCCCCTTCTTGCTCGGCTCGATCGATGTCTGGATTGCCCAGTCCAAACTGCTCCAGATTCACGTAATGAAAGCCCGGTTTCCGCAACAATTCGGCCAGGGTAATCGAGCCTTTAATCGCCTGTCCCGTATGGGCCGCGATCGCCTGACCCAGGTCGTCATGTTCCTTGACGCGAGTTTCGTGCAAGCGTTCTTTTTCAGCGGCAATGTTGGCCTGCTTGTGCTGAAACAGTTGCCAGCGGCGATCGTCAATTAAGCCAATTTCTCGGCCTAAAGGAGTGAGTCGCTGATCGGCGTTATCCGATCGCAAAATCAGGCGATATTCCGATCGAGAAGTCAGCATCCGATAGGGTTCTCGCAAATCCTTGGTACAGAGGTCATCAATCAGGGTACCAATGTAACTCTGTTCACGCGGAAAGGTAATCATCTCCTGATCCCGAACAAAGCGAGCGGCATTAATTCCAGCCACAATGCCCTGAGCTGCCGCTTCTTCATACCCTGTTGTGCCATTGATTTGCCCTGCACAGAATAATCCCTCGATTTTTTTAGTCATCAAGGTGGGGTAGCACTGGGTTGCGGGCAGGTAATCGTACTCCACGGCGTAAGCCGGTCGCAGCATGGTGCAGTGTTCCAGACCGGGGAGCGATCGCAACATTTGCAACTGAATCGCTTCCGGTAATCCGGTGGAAAAGCCCTGCACATAGATTTCATGACTGTCCCGTCCTTCCGGTTCCAGAAAAATCTGGTGGCTTTCCTTATCGGCAAACCGCACAATTTTGTCCTCAATGCTGGGACAGTAGCGCGGCCCTTTTGCATCCACCCAGCCGCCATAAACTGGGGAAAGGTGTAAATTTTCTTGAATGATTCGGTGCGTTTCAGCCGTGGTGCGAGTCAGGTAGCAATTCATGGATGCTCGCTCTACCCACACTTTCGGATCAAAGCTGAACCAGCGAATCTCCGGATCACTGGGCTGGGGTTCCAGTGTGTCAAAGTGAATTGAACGGCGATCGACCCTGGCAGGTGTGCCTGTTTTCAAGCGGCCTGTCTCAAATCCCAATCGATTGAGAGTTTCTGTCAGTCCTTCTGCCGCAAATTCTCCGGCTCGACCCGCTGGCATGGACTTATTGCCCACCCAGATGCGTCCGCCCAAGAAGGTACCCGTTGTCAGAATCACCGCTTTGCACTCAAAGGCAACCCCAAAATAGGTCTGTACGCCGATGACTTGATCATTCTGGCCCAACACCAGATCCGTGACCATGCCCTCGCGCACCGTGAGATTGGGTTGATTGTCCACAATCCCTTTCATCACGGCGGCATATTCCCGCTTGTCTGTCTGCGCCCGCAATGCCCAGACGGCTGGCCCCCTGGAAGAATTGAGAATGCGCTTTTGTAAGTAGGTGAGATCGGCCATTTTGCCAATCTCACCACCTAACGCATCGACTTCATGCACCAGTTGCGATTTCGCAGGGCCACCGACTGCCGGATTACAGGGCTGCCATGCAATTTTATCCAGGTTAAGTGTCAACAGCAGGGTGCGGCATCCCAACCGGGCCGTTGCCAGAGCCGCTTCACAGCCGGAGTGTCCGGCTCCAACCACAACTACATCAAACGTATCCAAAAATTCCACAGGCGGAGTCATGAGTCGCAAGAGTACAAGGCTTCAGTCTTTTATTGTAGAAGGTCACTGCGATCGCGGGTGAACTGTCCTCACTGCCAGAATCTACCTGTAGGGATGAGGAGTGGGTGGATGGGCCGAATCCCCTGTCTACCATTTCCCTTCTGGACAAAAGATCGATTAAGCAACCGGGAGAATTGGCAAAGTTTCTGCAAAGAGAGTCAGTAAAAACCCTCATCCGAAGGGGAGATTCAGTATATTTATGCAATAACGCGATCGTGAAATTACTAATTTGAGCTTAATAATATACCGAGCTATCGCCAGCAGGTTATCCAATCGAGTCGTTTTTGTTTCCTGACTAGAACTTTTATTTATTTATCTGTTTTCGGTGCTTTGTTGACTTTATTTGCATCTCCAGTCCTTATTCATTTTTCTCACCCATGCTACAGACTGCTTCTGTTCGAAATTCCTTTATTACTGCTTCCTTCTTACCTCAGACAGCACTTCTACCCCCGCTTCCCTATCCCGTTTACTTCGTTACCAAAGATCCGAAATGGCTGGATTTAATTCACAGTGATGAACTACCGCCAGCCGCATCGCTTTACGAACGTTGTTTGAAAGATCACGATATCTGGTCGGCGCAGGCGTATATCGATCTGAAGCAACGGGGGTTGGATGTGCATTTGGTGGCGGATCCCGTTCCTGGTCAAATTTGTGTTATTCCCTATTATCACCTCTATCCCAAGGATCTGTTATTCAAGAGCTATGTCGTTGCCTGTCAGCACGATTCTCCTCACCCCAAATTGTGTGAACAGCGGATCGTGATTAATCCTTCTCGTGTGCTCGATAGCACTCATCACTTTCTGCCGCATCGGCCTCAACCTAACTTAAAACCTCGCAACCCCGATCGCGGTTCTACCATTCAGAATCTGGTTTTCAAGGGCAAAGCCTTTAACCTATGCCCACCCTTCCGAACGCCAGAGTTTTTGGCTGACCTGAGATCTGTGGGGATTCAGTTAATCACCAATACAGAACAGCTTCAGTCCGATCGCGATACCTTTGCAGGCTGGGCTGATTACTCTCAAGCCGATGTGGTACTGGCCGTTCGCAACCTGACGGAATTTGATGTCTCCCATAAACCAGCCCTGAAGTTGATTAATGCCTGGTTTGCAGGATGTCCTGCCCTGCTTGGCCCCGAATCTGCCTACCAGTCCCTGCGGAAATCAGATCTGGACTACATTGAAGTGCGGACTCCCGAAGAAGCGATCGCAGCCCTCAAATACCTGCAAAACAATCCCGATGTCTATCAGGCGATGGTGGAAAATGGCTACCGACGAGCACAGGAATTCACGCCCGATCGCATTGCTCTGGCGTGGCACACTCTTCTGTCTGGCCCGATCGCGAGAGGCTACGAAAACTGGCTGCAGCAATCTCCTATCCAGAAACACTTGAGCCGCCCTGTGCAATACTTTTGGCGGATTGCTACCCACAAATTGGCCCACAAGCAATACTTACACCAGATCCATCACGGCCCGCGGATTCTGGAAAGTGGTCATTAGTCACTGGTCATTAGGCAATTGTTGCAGCAGCGAGAAAAGGTTTAAGTTCTCAGTTTGGAGTTCTAAGTTTCTTTCCAACTTAAACCATAGAACTAAGGAAATTTCTGAGCAAGATATTACCCCGGTACGGGCTTAGCATTCGGCAGATAATCTCTAATAGATCGCGAAAATCCTTGCCCGAATGCTAAGCCCCTACGATTTGCGGGTATAAATTTTTCTGGAAATAACCTAAGAACTTCTCAATTCAACCTGCCCATTCTAGGATGCGATCGTCAATGTACTGTCTGGCACTATTAGTGACCCATTATTGGCGCTTAGCAGGCCGGTATGAGAAATCGATTGAGCCAGTAAACGACGATACAAATCACTAAGACGGGCCGCTACACCTGACCAGCTAAAGTTTTGCTGCACCCGGATGGGAGCCTGCCGCCTCAGTTTGCGTGCCCACAATTCGTCACTAAGAATGCGGTTAATGGCATCTGCAAACTTTTCTTCATCCTGGGGAGGCACTAAAAGGCCCGTTTCTTCAGGAATGACTGTAAACTTCAAGCCGCCAACGGCAGAGGCGACGACTGGAGTGCCACAGGCCATTGCTTCTAATGCCACCAGGCCAAACGGTTCGTAGTGACTGGGTACCACGCACACATCGGCGGCTGTGTAATAGAGTGGCAGGCGATCGTGCCCCACCCGTCCGACAAACTGCGTCTGATCCGTCAGTCCTAATTCCTGCACCAGATGTTCAATCCGCTCCCGTTCCTGTCCGTCGGACTGTCCCGGTTCACTACCGCCGACAATGACTAACTTCAATTTGGACGGTAGGATCTGATAAGCAGGGGGTTGCAGGCAAGAGCCATCCATATCCACAACCGGACATTCTGCCCCAGCTTTCAACCGGGCAAACGCTTTCACCAGGGTTTCAATCCCTTTCCGGGGATCGAAGCGACCGACATAGAGGACGATCGCCTCATCAGAAGTAAACCCTAACGCGGCTCTGGCTTCAGCTTTGGGGATGGCGTGAAAATTGGCGATGTCCGTACCGCAGGGAATTACTTCAATTTGCCCCTGCTGCGATACCAGCGATCGCAGTATTTCTTCTTCCTGCGGACTGGTGGCTACAACACAGTGAGCTTTCTCTAGAATTTCTTTCTCAACCGCTAATCGGGTTTCTGCACTGACAGGCCGCAAGGGAACAGATTGATACTTCACGGCTCCCAAAGAATGGTAGGTATGCACCAACTGAATATTACTCCGTTCCTTGAGCTGCAACCCCACCCAGGCCGACATCCAATAATTAGTATGAACCAGGGGATAATTGGTGCCTTCCTTGGCCTGGAATTTTTGGAACGCTTCGACGAACTCTGGCATGTAGTTGAATAATTGATCGCGGGGCACAAACTCCTGCGGCCCTGCCACCAGTCGAATCGTGCGGCAATGAGGGGAATGGTGAACGATCACCGGATCTTCGGGTTTCACCTTGCGGGTGAACATATCCACCTGCCAACCCAACTTAGCCAGTGCCTCTCCAACCTGACGGACGTAGACATTTTGACCACCAGCCTCCTCTTTACCAATTTCAGCCGCCGGATCGCCGTGATCCGAGATTAATGCGATCGCCTGTCTAGCGGGAACTTTGGGCCGAGCAGAAACAAAGGGGGCTTTTGCTGACTTAGGAGTTGAGACTGTTGTACTGGCCTTTGTATTAGGACTCACCATGTCTTTACCTCGTCAAATCGAATAGCGAACAAGCATCGCCTGTTCTCAGGAATTAGTTTTGTGCAACAGAAAACTTTATAACAAGACATAAAGTTTAGTCAGAGTTTAAGAAGTGCAACTTATATCTGGCAAGACGGAGACTTCTACCCGAACAGGTAGGGAGATCCGCACCTTTTTTGGGGCGGTATCCTGACGAATTTGCATACTATGTTAGGTTTGGAACCCCTTTCGTCCTGCCATGCCTGGTTTCATGTCCCGTTAAAAGCAATGACTGTTGTTTCATCTCCATCAACAAACTCCAATTTTCCCGTCCTCACCTGGAACTGGCGCGGTTATCCCATCACCTACCAGACTCAAGGAACGCAAGGCCCAGCCGTCGTTTTAGTGCATGGATTTGGAGCTTCCTTGGGTCACTGGCGCAAAAATATTGCCGCGCTTGCTACCTCCTGTCGAGTGTATGCTCTGGATTTAATTGGTTTTGGTGGCTCAGCCAAGCCAGCCCCCAATACCGAAATGGCCTACACCTTTGAAACCTGGAGTCAACAAATTGCGGATTTCTGTCGGGAAGTCATTGCTGATTCAGTCTTTCTCGTGGGCAATTCGATCGGCTGTATTGCCGCCATGCAAACCGCCGTTGACCACCCCGATCTGGTGCGGGGAGTGGCAATGATTAACTGCTCCTTACGGTTATTGCACGATCGCCATCGAGCTACCCAACCCTGGTTTAAGCGCACCGGAGCCCCCTTGCTACAGCGAATTTTGCAGGTGAAGTGGATTGGTCGGGCCTTCTTTAAACAGATTGCCCGATCGCAAACCGTTCGTAAAATTCTTCTGAAAGCCTATGCCCGCCCCGATGCGGTCACTGATGAACTGGTCGATTTGCTGATGGCTCCCGCCAGCGATCCCGGTGCCGCTGATGTATTTCTGGCCTTCACCGCCTACTCTCAGGGGCCATTACCAGAGGATTTACTGGAAGTATTGCCCTGCCCTGCCATTATTCTCTGGGGGGCCGCCGATCCCTGGGAACCGATCGCCCTGGGGAAAGCGTTTGCTGACTACCCCTGTGTCGAACGCTTCATTCCCCTGGAAGGAGTCGGTCACTGTCCTCAGGATGAAGCGCCCGAACTGGTGAATCCGATTCTGCAAGAGTGGTTAAGTCAAATTGAAGCGAAACCAGGTTAGCATCTTTGGCTTGGCAGCCGCTACCAGTGGGAAGGCGATCGCGGTAGATATGCCCGCTGATCTGGCCGATCGACTGGGTATGATGAGAATAACCGCCACCTACACAACAAAGGAGGCTTGCCCGATGTAGGGTATTGCGGATGCAAGTCTCTTCAGAGGGTTTGATTCCCTCCCTACACTTGGATGTAGTCCTCGGATGGTTCCACAGGGAAGAACGGTGCGTTAGCACGATCGGGCTGCGGCAGCAAACTGGAGGATACCGGGCTGACTTGCGAGTTTGCTCTCAATCGAGTTTCCCCACAGTCCGATGTTCTTTCCCTCACCGATCCCCCTTCAGGTTGATAGAGGTCGCTGTATGTTGTTTCGCAAGCAAATTTCCATCAAGCCCCATCAAGTCGGATATTTGTATGTCAAGAATCGTTTTAGACGGCGGTTGGAACCTGGCGTATATTATTTTTGGGATTGGGCCAATGAAATCACCGTTGCGTACTTACCGTCGCAGAGTCAGCTTTGTACCGTAACGAACCAGGAAGTGCTGACAAAGGATACGATCGCACTGCGGTTTTCCTATCTGATTGAATATGCGATCGTCGATGGAGAGCGCTTTCTAACTCACTTTGACGCTTTTTCCCAAGGACGAAATTTCTATCCTCACGAGGCAGAGCAGGTGATTAGCAACTTGTCCCAAATTTACTGGCGCGATGCGATCGCTCAACTGGATAGTGAACAGTTGAATGAACATCGGCAAACTCTTTTGGCAACGGTTCCTGAAACACTGCAGCATCGCTTAGCAGAATACGGGATTTCGCTCCTGCGACTGACGCTGCGCGACATCACTTTCCCAAAAACGATTCAGGATTTGTTCGCGAAGCAACTGGAAGCCAAAATTCGTGCTAAGGCAGACCTGGAAAACGCCCGCACGACGGTTGCCGCAGCCCGTGCTCTGAAAAATGCAGCGGACTTGATGAAAGAGAATGAAAACATCCGGTTCTTCCAATTTCTGGAGACGATGACCAAAATTGCCGCCAAAGGCAACCACACCTTTGTAATTGGAGAATTTCCCCAGATGCCCCAGAATGGTAAGCACTAGCGAGAGAGACGATCGCTGTCAGCAGTCATCGATAGGCTTCATCGGTCGGGAGCTTGCCCCCATGTGGTGCCCAGAAAGCAAGGAGACTCGATGGGCAAATGACTGAAGATGAGTGTTGAATCCCTATACCACTGCCATTGATTGCTATATCACTAATCTGTTGCTTAACAGTTGGCAAATAGCCTTGATAGGTATAATTCCGAATATAGCTTTGACCTGTGCAATTTGAATTGCAACACTGGTAATGTTACTTACCTGCGGTTGCTTTTCCATGCTTGACGATCTGAATTCTACCACAACTCAGACAGTGTATAGTTTTTAGAACCACCGGCATCTTTTCTTCCTCTGGATCTCATTTGTAAGTTCAACTGTCTCATTCTAAGACCTACGTATCTGTAACACTACCTCTGCCCTGACGCTTACCTGTAAGATAAAAAATCATTGCAGTTGGGATGGAAAAGCGATGCGGATTTTGATTATGGGCGGTACCCGGTTCATTGGGGTATCCCTGACTCGTCTGTTGTATGAGCAAGACCATGACGTAGTGCTGTTTAACCGGGGGAATAAACCCGCTCCCATAGAAGGGATAGAACAAATTCATGGCGATCGCACCAATGCCACCCAGCTTAAGGAACTGCTGGATGGGCAGGAATTTGATGCCGTGTTCGACAATAACGGACGAGAACTGAGTGATACCCAGCCTCTAGCAGAAATCTTTAAGGATCGAGTAAAGCACTTTGTTTACATGAGTTCTGCAGGGGTCTATC
>JBBIQC010000111.1:0-10181 GCA_037442585.1 Oscillatoriales cyanobacterium bin_317 | reverse complement strand
GGATTCCCCCATTTTCCACCCTTTACCCGTCAGATCAAATGTGGCAGTCTACTAGCGGTTGGGGGGTATTGACCACTGCCGGACGAAATATTGTGCGGGGACGCATCTTTGACGAAAACTTTCTGATGACCATTGCTACTCTGGGCGCGATCGCCATCCACGAACTGCCAGAAGCTGTGGGTGTGATGCTGTTTTACCAGGTTGGGGAATTGGTTCAGGGCTATGCGGTAGGGCGATCGCGCCGTTCGATTCGAGCGTTGCTGGAGGTACGACCCGATACTGCCAACTTGAAGGTGAATGGGGACGTGCGATCGGTGTCACCAGAAACAGTGGCGATTGGGGATCTGGTATTGGTGCGTCCGGGGGAAAAAGTGCCCCTGGATGGCGAGATTCTGGAGGGCAAGTCTCAAGTCAATACCGCTGCCCTGACAGGAGAATCTGTGCCCCGCACAGTGCGAGTTGGAGACTGGGTTCTGGCAGGTATGGTGAATCAGTCGGGAGCATTGACCATCCGTGTCACCAGGCGGTTTGCCGACTCCTCGATCGCCCGCATTCTGGAACTGGTGGAAAACGCCCGCAGTCGCAAAGCTGATACCGAAAAATTCATCACCCGCTTTGCCCGTTACTATACGCCCGTGGTGGTGTTCCTATCGCTGGCGATCGCCCTGCTGCCGCCGTTGCTGATTCCCGGTGCGACTGCCGCCACCTGGACATACCGGGCACTGGTCCTGCTGGTGATTTCCTGCCCCTGTGGACTGGTGATCAGCATTCCCCTCAGCTATTTTGGCGGAATTGGGGGAGCCGCCAGACGGGGCATTCTGGTCAAGGGTTCCACCTTTTTAGATGCGCTAACTCAAGTAAAAACGGTGGTGTTTGACAAAACGGGCACCCTGACGCAAGGCAATTTCCAGGTGACGGATGTGATTCCCTATAACGGTTTCAGTCCCCAACAATTATTGGAACTGGCAGCCCAGGCTGGTTCACAGTCTAATCATCCGGTGGCGCAATCGATTCGAGATGCCCACGGCAAACCTGTGGATGGAGCAAATTTGCAGAATTACGAGGAAATTGCTGGACATGGCATTCGCGCGACAGTGAATGGACGCACCGTACTGTCAGGAAACGATCGCTTGCTACATCGGGAAGCGATTCCCCATGATGTTTGTGTGGTAGAGGGGACAGTGGCGCACCTGGCGGTGGATGGGGAGTACAGTGGGCGCATTCTGATTGCGGATGAACTGAAAGCGGATGCGATCACCGCAATACAAGTGTTGCATCGGGAGCAGATCCAAACCGTCATGCTGACGGGGGATAACCAATCTGTAGCAGATGCGATCGCCCGTCAACTCGGCATCGATCACTATCAGGCAGAACTGCTACCAGAAGAGAAACTAACGGCGCTGGAATCTCTGATGGCATCGGTGAACTCAACCCATCACAAGATTGCCTTTGTCGGTGATGGCATCAATGACGCGCCCGTGATTGCCCGTGCTGATGTAGGTATTGCGATGGGTGGTTTGGGTGCAGATGCGGCGATCGAAACGGCAGATGTGGTGATCATGACCGATGCTCCGTCTAAAGTGGCGGAAGCTATTGTGATCGCCCGCCGTACTTTGCGGATTGTCTGGCAAAACATCATCCTGGCGCTGACTGTTAAAGGTATCTTTATTGCGCTGGGGGCGATCGGGTTGGCAACGTTATGGGAAGCGGTGTTTGCCGATGTGGGGGTAGCATTGCTGGCGGTGCTCAATGCCAGTCGGGTGTTAGCTAAGGGCGATTGCTGAAATGTATAGCGATCGCGGTTTTACTGAGGCTCTCCGCCCAGACTTGCAGACCTTGGATCAGTCGATTAAAGCGACCTGACGGCGTATTAGCGTTAACCGTCCTACTAGGTTCGGCTAATACGACAAAATTTTTATGTCAAGATCATTGCAATATTTATTTACATTAAGCTACACTTTGTTACATAAGGTTAAGCAAAAGGAAACAGCATCATGGTTCGTGGACAGGTTATGGAAGAAGGTGGACGCGCAAATGTCTATGCCGTCGAACCCAAGATGTATGTCGATGACACCCAGAAGTTCGGCTTCAATGAATATGCTGAAAAGCTGAACGGACGGCTGGCAATGATTGGTTTTGTCTCTGCACTGATTCTGGAAGTTGCCACTGGGCATGGTGTGATTGGCTGGTTGACAGGACTGTAGGGTATTCCTGCCTAGACAAGTTTGTTATGTAGTAAACGCGACGCAATTTGGAGAGAATTCTCATGAAAACTGACTTCGACTTCCCCAACAAGTATCTGATCGGTCCAGTTGTATTCAGACCTGACTTTAACGCTCAGTCTGAAGTCATCAGTGCAAACCAGGCATGGTCACTGTTTTTCACCGCTGGCAAAGAAGATAAAACGCTTGGCTTCAACACTGAGGCAGGTCGCTTCTTTACAAACTTGCTGTTGGCTGTAGGTGCTGCTGGTGTTCTTTGGGCAGTGTTGTTTAATAGCGTCGGGTAGGTGGTTTGTCACTCCTGCTACGCCTCTCAAAACTTCCCTGAAGTCCCAGTTGGTTCGCCTGCTGGGGCTTCAATCTTGGCTCACTATATCGTTGACTTGAACAGCGAATCAGGGGATGGCTTCTACCGAGAATAGCGACTCTTCGGAAGCATTCATTACGGCATCGTAGCGTTGTCGTCCAGTGGTGTCCTGATTCCAGGTATCTAATTGCGTTCTGGTAGTTGCCGGAATGGTGTAGCGGAGCATCTTTCCAGTTTTGCGATCGCGAATCTCCGCAACGCCAAAAGTCCCCTCTGGGCTGGCAGTTGTGGCAACTCGCAGTAAGTTTTGTCCGGGAGTTGAGGTGGTTGCAATCATGATGCCATCTGCCACACAGGGACAGGGTGCGATCACCCCGCTGTAGTAGGTGACATCCAGTGTACGGGGAGTTGCATTTAATCGTTGCATGGCATCCAAACCGATACGAATTCCTAGAGCGATGTAGGAGCCAAAGCCACCATGCACTCGCCGTCCCAGTTCTATCCACTGATCCGGTGTTTCGGTCGAACGAGTTTGCTGAAGCGTAAGTTGTTGATGGTCATTCAGTAACGCAGATTTGTTCCGGGTAAAATCGTGCAATATGCCATTAGCAGCAACCGCGATCGGACTTCTATCGAACCCCAAAACCCCACATAATATGGCGACCCAACCCAGAGTATGCATGCTCTTAATCATTTTATAATCCTCAAATGCCCCTTGCCGGGATAGTCAAGCCGGATGCGGTCTGTTAAATTATGCCGAAGTGCAAAACCGCAAGCAATCGGGTTAAACCATCCTACATGAGAGCAGACGAGCTTTTAGAACGCTATCGACGGGGCGAGCGTGACTTTCGAGGAGTCAATCTACGTGGTATTTATCTCAGAGATGTCCGGATGCGGGATGTTGATTTAAACTGCGCCGATTTGCGTGGTGCATCTCTAATGAGCGTTGATTTCAGTGGTGCAAATCTGCATCGAGCGGATTTAAGTGGCACATTCTTAATTCACTCTAACCTCAGTTCTACTAACTTAACGCAAGCAAATTTGACAAAGGCATTTCTGATTCTGGCGAACTTGCGCGATAGTTGTTTAACTGAGGCAAATTTGAGTCAAGCCAATTTGACGAAAGCCAATCTTTCTGAGGTGGTTGGGTTTGACGAAGCCTTTTTGGATCGCACCATTTTGGCAGGAGCCTTACTGCCACTGAGATCGCCGAAGGTCGTTCGTAAGTGGTTGGGTCGGTTACAGGTCTGGCAACCCGTTTAATTGCTCGAAGAGGCAGGAGGACTTTCCACCGCCAGAGCCGGGACAGACCTGGGTGGAGCAGGAGCATGTCACCTTCGGGAACGGTTCTGGGATCAAAGTGCCATCTGCTCATGGTCTCCAGTGTTTAGCGATCGGTTTCCGGGTTGCCGCTCGATTTTCGTAACCGCACTTCTACACTGCCATCGGGACGAATTTTCATGTCAACCTGGGGACTGCCTTCCGCACCCCGGTATCTTGACTTGGGACAACTGACGCAGATGGGTTGATTCGGAGTCGGCGGTGCGATCTAGTAATTCATCTGAGTAATGTCAGAGTTGCCTGGAGCCAAACCAATGTCAGGAATTTCGCATGTTTGACAAGTTGTCTTTTGACAAACACTGATTGATGCTTCAACGATAGGGGTGAATTTGATTGTTTGCTGAAAAGCAGGCATTCGTTGGTTTCTAGCTAATTGTCACAGGCGATTGACTAGAGACTCAGCAGTTCACCTGGTGTATTGAGTGAGTGTGAGGAAACGTGCATCAACGACAGTTTGGGCTGCTGACACTGGCGGCTGTGTTGGCATGCTTAACCATTCAACCTGCTAGCGCAGAATCAGAATCGACAGGTACAGAGGGTTTAGCACAGAGCAGCGAAATGAATCGTATCCGCGATCGCAGTGAAACATCTGCGACGGCCATTACAGCGATTCCGCGTGTCAAGGATCGACAGCGGGCATTCACCACTGTGCGAGAGTGGCTGGCACAGGATGCTCAACCAAAACCAATCCAAATTACAGGGGTACGGCTGAATCCAACGGAGCGGGGTTTGGATGTCATTCTGGAGACGGCGGACGGTGGACTCCCTGCACCTACGCCCACAACGGCTGGCAGCAAAACAATCGTTGAAATCCCCAATGCCGTTCTGGCACTACCGGATGGACAGGAGTTCCAGTCAAGCGATCCGGAAGATGGCATTGCCTCTGTTTCTGTAACCCAATTGAATAATACTACGGTACAGGTGACTGTCACTGGGACAGAAAAAGCTGCCACGGTTTCGGTGCGATCGAGCGATCGCGCCCTCACCCTCAGCGTCACTCCAACCCTGGAAGAAGAGGAAGTCGTAGTCACGGCTCAGAAGCGCCCTGAACCTGCTCAGAATGTGCCCATTAGTCTGACAGTCATTCCTCGCCAGACCTTGGAAGATGCCCAAATTAATGATCTAACTAGCATTTCCCGAAACACTCCCAATTTCAGCTTTTTTCCAACGAATTCAGGCGGTTCCGATTTCTCCTACTACAGCATCCGGGGGCTCAATAACTTCAATTTTTTAGTGAGTCAGGATAGTGTTGGCTTTTACCTGGATGATGTCCCGTTCGATTTTGGTGCTTTTTTAGATCTGGGTTTGGTAGATCTGGAGCGGGTAGAGGTGTTGCGAGGGCCGCAAAGTACGCTGTATGGCAGAAGCAGTCCGGCTGGGGCCGTTAACATTATCTCGAGATCGCCCTCCAAAGTTCCCGAATTTAGCATAGGAGGGGGGTATGGTAGTTATAATGCTCGCGAAGTGCAATTCTCTTTTAGCGACACCCTCCTCCCCGAGCAATTTGGCTGGCGAATTGCTGGAGCCTATCGAGCTCGAGATGGCTTCTATGAGAACGCTACCCTCAATCGCACAGTGGGTGGACTGGAGCAATTTGTCGGGCGAGCGCAATTCCTCTGGACTCCATCTAAAGAGTGGAGTGTGTCATTTAATTCCTTTATCAGTGATAACGATAATGGCGATCCGGTATTTTCACCGCAAGATGCGAGTGATCCCTTCCGCACCTTCAAAGCGGTGAATGGGTTTGTTCGTTCTAACAATAATACTCAAGCCTTGAGAATTGGCTATAACGGCAGCGGGTTTCGGGCAATATCGGTCAGTGCTTATCGTTCAAGTTACCAGAATGTGCTGTCAGGGGACAGTTTTGCCCCCCCACTTGACTTCGCGCGATCGAACATCGATTTCAACTCAAGAGTGTGGACGCAGGAAATTCGGTTCCAGTCGCCAGAAACGGCTGACCGCTTCAAGTGGTTAGTGGGTGGATTTTATGAGTCACGAGCTTTTGATGTGGGCAATGATGCCTTTGACTACACCGCTTTAGGTGCCGCTCTCTTTGGCTTACCTGCTGCCGGACAAAATCGCGTGGTTGCAGATCAATTGAGCAACACTTATGCGGTGTTTGGGCAGGTTGATTACAAACCCGTTGAGCCACTCACCCTGTTTGCTGGGTTACGGTATCAGGCGTCTAACTTTGATCTCGATCGCGAACGCATCTTTCAAACCGCAGATAGCATCACAGTTTTAAGCCCCAGAATACAGCAAGAAGGCAGTAGCAACGAAGTCATTCCCCGCTTTGGGCTGCAATATCGCTTTAGTCCAACCGTGATGGCTTATGCCACGATTTCAAAGGGCTATCGTCCAGCTGGCTTTAATTATCGTGCTGATATAGAAGCCATTCGTAACTATCAAGAAGAAAAAACCTGGACCTACGAAGCGGGGTTTAAATCGTCCTGGTTTGATAATCGCCTCATTGCCAATTTCTCAGTGTTTCATAACAACGTCGATGGCTATCAAGTCCTGTTGGTTGATAACTTTGGGTTCTTCCGCAGTATTGCCAGCGCCGATGTGAGTGGTACGGGCTTTGAGTTTGAACTGAAGACACAACCCCTCAAAGGCTTAGAGTTTGTTGCAGGGCTGGGTTATGTAGACAGTCGCTTTACGAGTTACACAAACCCGTTGACAGGAACTAATCTGAGCGACAATCGAGTTCCCTTTGCACCTGATGTGACTTACAACATCGCTGTGCAATATCGTGCTCCCATTGGCATTTTTGCTCGATTAGAACTACAAGGCTACGGGACAACCTTTTTTGATGATGCCAATCAGGTAAAGCAAAATCCCTTCACACTCGTCAATTTGCGTCTGGGATACGAATGGCGTAATTATGGCATTTATGTATTTGCGAACAATCTATTTAACGCGCGCTACATCACCTCTGGCTTTCTATTTCCACCCCCGAGTGTGACTGCTGGGTTTGGTGCCCCGGTGACTTACGGATTTCAGATTCGAGCAACGTTTTGAGGAGACCAGCGATCGCATGAAACCCAAATGGCTGTTGCTTGCTACCCTTTACGTTTCCCAGTATATTCCTACGACGTTCTTTATCCAAACTGTCCCGGTGTTCATGCGGCAACAAAATATGTCCCTGGGAGCGATCGGCTTTCTGGGTTTGCTGGTCATTCCCTCTGCGCTGAAATTTCTCTGGTCTCCATTCATCGATCGCTACCATCTGCCAGGGTTGGGACACTATCGTGGTTGGATCATTGGGTTTCAGAGTTTGTTGATTGCAACATTGTTGATCGCCGCAACGTTGAATGTGCAAACTAATATTACTGGACTACTCATTTGTATGTTCTTGGCGTTCTTGTTTTCCGCCAGCCAGGACATTGCAACGGATGCCTTAGCCGTGAATTTATTGGCACCGCAAGAACGTGGCATCGGCAATTCCATTCAAGCCAGCGGGAATTTCTTGGGAGCGATTATTGGGGGTGGTGCAGCCTTGATCTTATTAGAAAAGGTAGGCTTTTCCCAAATACTGGTGATGATAGCGATCGCGCTGTTGCTCTGTCTGATCCCCATCCTGCTCCACCAAGAACGGGGTCTGCCACCCGTTACTCATTCTCTCAAATCCTACTTTCAGCCGTTCCTTCGCTTCTTTTCGCGCCCTGGCATTGGCTTCTGGCTGCTGGTGATACTGCTTTATATGATCAGCGAAAATGTGTCAAGTACTCTAATCCGTCCATTGCTGGTCGATCGCGGCTTATCTTTGTCAGACATTGGTTGGCTATTGGGTATTGCCAGCTATGTTGCCAGAATTGTGGCTGCACTCATTGCAGGAGTGTTGATTACCCAGTGGGGACGCAAACGCTCATTAATTATTTTTGGTGTTATCGCTAATCTGGCAGCATTGCTATACATTTTGCCTGCGGTGGGGGTTGCGACCCCAGCCGTTCTTTACACCGTTTGTATGTTGGTCAGTGGGCTACAAAGCATGGCATACACCGCTCTCCTGACTGCCATGATGGATCGCAGCAATCCGGCAACCGCAGGCACAGATTACACCACACAAATTTCAGCCGTGTTTGTTGGCATCGTTGCTACAACTATTTTGGGCGGAGTGGTTGCAGACAAAATCGGCTATGCGTTGACGTTTTTTTTCGGTGCGGCTGTAAGTTTAGTCAGTGTGCTGCTGATTCCCAAAGTCTATCAAGCAACGACTCAATATTGATGGAGAAAACGGCATGGAAAAACCTCTTGAAATTGCGATCCTGCTCTATGAGGGGATGACCGCATTGGATGCGATCGGTCCCTATGAAGTGTTGAGTCGCTTACCCAATACCACCATCAAACTGGTCGCCAAATCAGCCGGACTGATTACAACGGACACTCGTTACCTTGCCCTGAATGCAGCCTTCTCTCTCCCAGAGGTGACTTCCCCGGATGTGATGCTGCTTCCTGGTGGTTCTGCCGGAACGATGAAAATCACTCAGGATCAATCCGTGTTGGATTGGGTTCGCACCACTCATCAGACGACTCAATGGACGACTGCTGTTTGTACTGGCGTATTTTTACTGGGGAAAGCTGGGCTATTAGAGGGAGTTGAAGCAACGACGCATTGGGCTTCAACATCAGACCTCGCTCAGTATGGTGCTACGTATCAATCTGCTCGATTCGTGCAGAGTGGCAAGATCATCACTGCCGCTGGGGTTTCAGCGGGCATTGATATGGCACTGTATTTGGCGGCTCAACTCAGAGGGGAGGAAGTTGCGAAGGCAATTCAGTTAGCGATCGAATATGACCCCCACCCCCCGTTTAACTCCGGCTCAATTGAAAAAGCTAATCAGGAGACACTGGAGCGATCCAAAGGTTTACTCAAAAGTTGGTTCATTAGGGAATTTCAGAAGTTCTACCCCAACCAGCAGATGCTACTGTGATATTTGTTTCTGACTTGCACTACATTTTGTAGTGTGTTTGAGTAAATTGATTTCTAGCGATTTATGCAAAGACTCGGTGAAATATTGATGGCAGCCGGAGTTGTAGCAATTCCTTTGCTGCTGTTTTCGATCACGGCGATCGCGCTGGTTGTCGAACGGATTGTATTTTGGGTACGGCTTAATCGTCGCCAGGAACGGGTGATCAAAGATGTATTAGTGCTGTATCGGGATGAACCCCAACTGGCGATCGAGAAATTAGACCGCAATGTTGATCTCCCCATTGCCCGCATTTTTCTTAAAGCTTTGTCTCTAGAAGATGCCGAACCCGAAGAATTTGCCCTGGCGATCGACGGTGCGACCCAGGCAGAACTTCCGGTTCTCAAACGCTTCAACAATATTTTTGATACCATCGTCACGCTGTCTCCTCTACTGGGCTTGCTGGGTACCGTGTTGGGATTAATTCGCTCCTTTTCTGCCCTCAATCTGGGGGACATTGGCGGTACCAAAACCGCAGGCGTGACATCAGGCATCAGCGAAGCTCTAGTATCGACAGCTTTTGGGTTAGTTGTTGCCGTTTTCACTCTGTTCTTTGCCAACGTCTTTCGCGGCTTTTACCTGCGGCAACTCGCCTTAATCCAGGAATATGCCGCAGAATTAGAGTTATTGCATCGACGGCATCTGAAATTAAGGGGAACAAGCTATGCGACGACGAATGCCCATTGAGCCAGATGTACCACCTCAGATCAATATCGTGCCGATGATCGACGTGATCTTCGCTATCCTCACGTTTTTCATTATGTCCACGCTGTTTTTAGGGCGCTTTGAAGGATTAACCGTCAACCTGCCCAAAGCTCAATCAGCGAAACCACAAAAAACAGTCCGCGCTACTGTCACGTTAGACAAACAAGGTAATCTTTTTCTGAATAAAGATTTAATCCAACTCACATCCTTACCCATCTCAGTGAAGCAACTGGCGGAGCCTGGTCAGGATTTAGTAGTGGTGCTGAATGCAGATGGCTCTGTAACTCACGATCGCGTTGTTGCTGTAATGGATCAGATTCGCCAGGTTCCCGGAGCCAAACTCGCGATTGCCACCCGTCATTCCTCTTCACCGTTAACCCCATGAACTCCCTTGATCGTATCCTGCACCAACGTCGTAAAGAACTGAAGACACTCAAACTCTTTCTGCTGTGTAGTGTGCTTGGCTCTCTTGCGGCTCATGGTTTGGCTATGACGGTTCAAGTCGGAAACTTTTGGCGTTCTACCCCCGATTCTACCCAAGTCGATGAGATGGAAGTCGTGGTGGAAGAGGCTCCTGTTAAACAACCCGTTCCTGAAACTACAGTCCCCGAATCAGAAGAACCTCCCACTGCCGTT
>JBBIQC010000110.1:0-10223 GCA_037442585.1 Oscillatoriales cyanobacterium bin_317 | reverse complement strand
GGCACTCGATAGCGCAAATAGTTATCCAGGCGTTCTACCGTGGCACAATTGCGTTCTCCCGGCATTCGCAACGCTTCCAACAGTGCATAGGTAAAGACTCCTTGCTGCAGGCTGTCAATTTCCCAGGATTTTTGTAAGGGGCTACAGGCGGAAATCGTAATAATGCCTTGTTGCGGCTCCCACTCCGGACGGGTACTGTCACGACTGCCTTCATCTCGACAGGCATCCAATAAAAGGATCACATTATCAGCACCGGAGCGACTTAAGCGTTCTCGCACATAGCTGACTGGAATGGCATAAGTCGGTTCTTTACCTCTGGGATTGGGGGCATCAATGGGTAGCAAGTAATCCCGGTTCTGGTACTGCAATCCATGTCCGGCGAAAAAGAACCAGCAATTGTCGCCTTTGTTCAAAAAGGGCTTTTCAAATCGATCTTGTAAAAAGGACAGGAGATTGCCACAACTGGGATAGGTGGGAATGGTGCTGCCGTTGGGTAAGGTCAGTTTGGGTGAATCGTCGGAGAAGAAGTAGACCTCATCAAAGCCCGCTTCCTTCAGGAAAAAATCACGCACGGCTTCTGCATCCCGTTTGGCGTAGTTCAAGGGACGGAAGTTGTTGGAGTTGTAGTCATTGATGCCGATCGCGATCGCCCAATTTTTTGACATATCTTAAGACTGCTTCACGGCCTTAAATTTCAGGGTCATAGCTCCTTTACTACCCACTTTCGCACCATTGCCCAGCAGACTGAGTTGCCCTTCACCATTCACTTCCACTGACAACTCAATTTCATCCAGTTCCATATCTCCTAGTTCGCTGGCACTTTGCTTGGCTCGTCGAAACACGCGCCCCATGAGATGAAGGAACTCTGTTACGCCCTGTTCCAGTTTTTCTACCTTGACTGGAACACCTCGTTGAACTGGAATGTCTACCGAATCATCAAATGGATTGCGTGTGGTTCCACCATCCCTGCGGCCATCTGCTGGGATCGTGATTCGGCCAGGATCATCCGTCACGATATAAATTACGTCGTCTGTCATGGGGCTTTGAGAAGTGAGTTTTTCCTATTCTATTCGCTCTGCAATGGCCGTCCCAAGGCTATCCCTTCACGATCGCACCCATGAGTTCTGACAAGGCTTGTTATATTTCTTAAGATGATCGTGTAACCCGCGTTACTTGTCCAGCTTCACCGAATTACAGTCCCATGATTTTGCCTGATACCCAATCTTTCCGTGCCGCTACTGCTCCAACTGCTCCGGCTTCCTGGCAGATCAAACTGCTGTATGACGGAGCCTGTCCGCTGTGTGTACGAGAAGTCAATTTCCTGAAAAAACGGGATACCGGACGGGGATTGGTGGCCTTTGTCGATATTGCTGATGATCAATACAATGCTGCGGCCAATGGTGGGGTAGACTTTGAAACGGCAATGGGGCGGATTCATGCGGTTCTGCCGGATGGCACCGTGATTCAAAATGTGGAAGTGTTTCGCCGGGTGTATGAAGTTTTGGGGATGGGTTGGATCTACGCCGCCACTCAATGGCCCATCATTGGCCCTCTGGTGGACTGGATTTATGAAATCTGGGCAGACTGGAGACTGGCTCTGACCGGACGACCGGATCTGGCCACGATCGCCGCCGAACGCCAGCAGCGATTATGCCAAACTGAAGGGCGTTGTCAGTTAGATGATTAAATCCGAAATCCAAAACTGGCACGAGGCGCGAGGCACGAGGCACCAAACAATCCAAAATCTAAAATCGTAAATCCAAAATCTTAAGCGAGGTTAAGTAGGTTGGGCGATCGCATCACACGCACCCTGGTCGAGCAAGCCTGGGATGAACTGGAAAAAACCATCATGTATTACAACGGGCGACCGATCGGCACGATCGCGGCCCGTGACCCTGACATCGCGGCCCTGAATTACGATCAGTGCTTCGTTCGCGATTTCTTTCCCTCGGCGCTGTTATTTTTGATTGAAGGCCGACCGGATATTGTGCGCCATTTTTTAGAAGAAACCCTGAAATTACAGCCCAAGACGGGGCAATTGGAGTGTTTAAAACCCAGTCGGGGACTGTTGCCTGCCAGTTTCAAAATTGCCACGATTATTGGCGGCGAGTATCTCAAGCCAGACTTTGGTGATCACGCGATCGGGCGGGTGGCTCCGGCGGATGCGGGTCTGTGGTGGGTGCTGTTGCTACGAGCTTATGTCATTTCCACTCAAGATACGGCTTTAGTGCAGCGTAGCGATTTCCAGGAAGGTATTCGGCTGGTGCTGGAACTGTGTCTGGTAACGCGGTTTGATATGTACCCGATGGTGTTGGTGCCGGATGGAGCCAGCATGATCGATCGCCGCATGGGACTGTATGGTCATCCTCTGGATATTCAGTCGCTATTTTATGCAGCGCTGCGAACCAGTCTGGAATTGCTGCTTCCCATTCCAGAAAATCAGACTATTTTACAAGCGGCCAGAAATCGCTTAGGGCCGTTGCAACAACACTTACGAGACAATTACTGGATTGATACCGATCGCTTGAATGTGATTTATCGTTTTCAAGTCGAAGAGTATGGCGAGGAAGCGCTGAATCAATTCAATATTTACTCCGATTCCATTCCATTTTATCGGTTAGCGAAATGGGTGCCAGAGGCAGGAGGCTATCTGGCCGGAAATTTAGGGCCATCGCAGTTGGATTGCCGCTTTTTTGCGATCGGCAATTTGATGGCCATTATTGGTGGACTGACGAATGAGCATCAATCTCACTGGATTTTGAATTTGATTGAATTGCGGTGGGCAGATCTGGTCGGAAATATGCCGATGAAGTTATGCTATCCAGCCCTGGAAGATCGGGACTGGCAGATTGTCACCGGGGCAGATCCGAAGAATCGGCCCTGGTCCTACCACAATGGGGGCAGTTGGCCTGTATTGCTGTGGATGTTAACGGCGGCGGCGCGTAAGATGAACCGGGCTGAATTGGGACACCATGCGATCGCCATTGCCGAGCGCCGCCTGCTCCAGGATCAGTGGCCGGAATACTACGATGGTCCCGATGCTCGGTTAATTGGCAAGGAAGCCCGCAAGTATCAAACCTGGACGATCGCTGGATACCTGCTGGCCAAGGAATTTATTGCCAACCCCGACCATCTGAAAATGATTACATTTGAGGCCCAGGAGGCTGAAGATTGGCAGGATCCCGCCAGAACACCAGGGAGTTATTCACCGATTGCACCTGAGTACCAGGGTAGTAAAAGCTGAGGATGCGATCGCTGCTCCAGCCCAGCTTACCCAAACGATAGGAACCACTCTGGCTGAGTCCCACTCCATGCCCCAAGCCGCCGCCAATAAAGGCATACCCGGTTAGCTTTTTCTGTGCGTCATACAGGGGATCAAGGTAAAACAGCAGGCTGGCCGGAGCATAGAAGGCGATCAGGATATTATCTTTTTCCAGATCAACGGCTCCCTGGTCGGTGGTGACTCGTAAGGTTTGTACCCGTCCGGCAGGCGATCGCTGCAAAATTTCCAGACGCTGAATGGTTTTGAAATTAGCCAGAGGACTTTTTAAAGATTTGAGATGCTCTCGCAACTCCTGATTCAACTCGCTCAAATTGCTGTCATAACGCCAACGGAACCACTTCTGGTCATCCTCATTAAAGCCCTGCTTCTGTTGGACAAACTGGCGGAAGTTTTGTTCATTGGCCAAACTTTGCTGGGACAGATCCCACTTAGCGGCCACCGAATCAATGATCGGGCGCAAATAGGGACGACTGGGGCCATGCCAGACATCATTAAAGGCCGCCGTCACGCCTCCCGTGGCCGCAGAATAAACGGCATCCACCAGTTCGTTCTGGTAAGTGAGGACTTTCCCACGAGTGGCCGCGATCGCCCGATCGGTTGCCGGTGTAATTCCCGTTAATCCGTAATACACCTGACATTGGGTATCGGCACAAAGCTGGTAATCATCAATGGCAAAGCGGCGCAGATTTCGCAAGGCATACGTCCGGGCCAGAATTGCCTGTGTTTCCAGCACCGATGGCGTAGTCGTAGAGCCAATTTCATGGGGCACCACACCCCGTAGATAAGTTTCCAGCGGCACCTGATTCACCAGGGTGTACGTCCCATAGGCATTCCGTTGTAGCCGCAAATTACCAGAGTAAAGCCGCTCCGTGCGCTCTGGGGAGGTGTTCGGCTTAGGCGGATCATCCGTCCGCTGGCTGACCACCTTAATGATTCCCTTACCTGAAGCGATCTGCAGTTGATCTTGAGCTACCCGCCGACCATTGACCTCCAGTACCACCTGGGGACGCTTTTGTAGGACTTGGGTATCCACAAAGGCCGTTTGAATTCCCCGTCTCTGCAAACTTTGCAGCAATAAGCGGCGTAGCAAGGGCGTGTGATAGACATCCCGCTTCGCCCATACCTGCCAGCGCTTCGGTTGGGCAATTTCAACGGGAATGCCTTCGGCCCGCCAGCGATTGGCTTCATCTTCGGCACTTTCATAGCTGCGATGGGTTCCCAAGACCACCCGTTCTTCAATCTGAGGAGGGGTTAAAGCCTCTTGGACGATCGCTAGCTTGGCTATCCCACTGCTCAACGTTTGCGGTTTCCCCCCGCCTTGCAGGCGAATGGTCAAGCGATCGCCAGGTTGGGCCTGCAGCATCAACACATCCGAGGGTTGCCGACCAAACCGTTGCACAATGCCGACCTGTAAATCGATATCCTGACCTGGGGCAGCGTATCCCGGTTGTGGAGCAAGGCTGATCCCCAGGATAGCAGCAGCGATCGTTCCTGGCAGGACGAGGAGGGAAAAAGGGCGCATTGTGAGCATCGCAGACTTAAACAGGAGAAGAGGTTCTGAGGTTAGATACTAAGATACTCGTCCCTGCTCAGGATGGCACACCCTTTCTCAAAACTTGAAATTCGTAGTCGTAATGACTATGATTTAGAAAGAGGTATGGAGCATCCTGATGGTACGAATTGAGAATATTCCGCTGCACAAAATCCGCCGTCCCCTCCCGCGGCAGAATGATCAGGCTAAAGTCGCTGCCTTGATGGAGTCGATTCAAGAAATTGGCTTACAGGAGCCGATCGATGTCCTGGAAGTGGATGGCGAATATTATGGTTTTTCCGGTTGTCATCGCTATGAAGCCTGCACCCGTCTGGGCCATGAAACGATCCGTTGCCGAGTGCGTAAGGCTCCCCGCGCCGTTTTACAGATGCATTTGGCTTAATGATGATGTCAACACTCTGAGACAGAAGATTCACAGGAGCGTCAAACGGGGCTGGTAGCATCAATCAGTTGAGAATAGAAATTGATAATTTCTTTGGGCAATGCCATTATTTCCCACTATCCTCTTGGCCGCCATCCCCGCTCCGATCGCTGTTGCGATTGTCAGCCTGCTGTTCTTCTCAGGGTTTGTTTCAATTCGCTATCTGTTTCCTGACGATCAACCCTGATGAACACAGATTCAATCCCACGAATCATCCAGGAGTGAGGCTATGAGCGGCGCTCCATTGTACTGGTCAAGCGATCGATGGCCGCCGTTAAGCGTTCTTGTGATTCCAGGATGGGATCAGGAGGAGGGGCCGTTTTGGCACTGGTAGGCAATGAACCGTGACAACGTGGCTTGCATAACGGCTGAAGTTTGTCCGGCAATGGTAAATACCAAGGCTTCCCGGTAAATACGTTGGGCGGGATGATGCAGGGAATTGGCTGCTCCTGCTGATACCGTGACGGCGGCATGGGCACATCTCCCCGCTAATTCGATCGCCCAGCCCCGTAAATTCAACCGTTCCTGGAAGGGTTGGTGATCGGCGGCATAAATGGCTGAACGACACTCCTGCCACTCTTGTTTCAAGGTCTGGTAAACCTGTTCCGGCATGGGCAGCGAGTCTTCTAAAACGGTGTATTGCGATCGGCGTTGCATTTGCTCTACCATCACGTCCAATCCTGCCCGCGCACAGCCCAAAGCAAAAAAACTGTGTTGCAAGACGTTTGCCATATCGCTGGTGTGAATGGCCTGAGCCGGTTGGATCAAGACGACCTGATCCGTCGCTAACCACCAGTTTTGCAACTCGGCCTGCACCGTTTGAGTGGAGGTCATTGCCGCCAGAGGCATAGGATCGCTGAACCGAATGCCGCCTCCCTGCGCCTGCACCGTCGGGGTGAACGGGATAAGACCATAGACGGCGCGATCGTCCGGTAAAACGGCGGCCACAATTATTGCCTGGAAAATCCCAAATCCGGTCATCCAGGGAACAGTGCCCTGCAGCTGGTAGCCATCAGCCACTGGAAACGCTTGCAATGCAGGTTTACCTGTCCGTCGTAAATGAGAAAATCCCACTCCCACTCCGATCTTGCCCGTTGCCATCTGGGGCAGATAGGTTTGCTTTAACGGTTCATTCTCGCTGCGTAAGAGGAAGGCTCCGGCACTCTGGTGTTGCACTTGCAGGAAGGCTAGGGCACCAGAGTAACGAGCCACCAATTCCTGAAACTGCCGATATTCCGGCTCACTGACCTCCGCTCCCTGCCAGATGCGCGGCAGCCTTAAGCCGAGCCAGGAATGCTTCCCTAATCCCTGAAAGGCAGACTTTAAAGCGATCGCATCGTGATCCATGACATTCGCGTAAGGAGCGACCTGTTCTCGCAAAAACTGTTCAACCTGGGAGAGGGAAAGGGTCATAAAAGTTAAAAATTATAAAGTTTTTTTGGCACAGCCAATTTAACTAAACTAGGATTCAAGGTTCAAAATTAATGTCTTTTAGGACAACTTTGTCCAGGCTCAAGCTCTCTCTGGATGGATTTGTAGGCCACAATCCAGATTTGAAAGTGATCCAGATTACAGTCTTTACGCTTGCTTTGTCACCGAAGGTCATGATTTTGGCCGTCGTTTGGAACTCAGCGATCGAGCGAAAATTAAGATACTTCAGTCGCCCAGGCGCGTGTGTATGACCCTTTGTCTTAATCCTGAATGCCAGCATCCTCAAAATCCTGATAACGCCGAATTTTGTCTCGCCTGTGGTAGTCAATTGGTATCGTTGTTGCGAGGGAGATATCGGGTTGTCCGTCCGATCGGGCAGGGTGGCTTTGGCAGAACTTATCTGGCTACAGATGCTGACCGACTGGGAACGCGGTGCGTCATCAAGCAATTCTCACCCCAGGTAAAAGGCACCAAATCTCTGGAAAAAGCCGTCAAGCTGTTCCAGCAAGAAGCAGAACGGCTGAATGACCTGGGAGAACATCCCCAAATTCCCACTCTCCTGGCCTACTTTGAGTATGAGCAGCGGCTGTATCTGGTGCAGCAGTTTATTGAAGGGCAAACCTTGCTCCAGGAGCTAATCCAGCAGGGATTATTTGGTGAGCGTAAAATTCGCGAGGTGTTAGCTGGGGTTTTGCCCGTCTTGAAGTTTGTCCACGACCATCAGGTGATTCACCGGGACATTACCCCCACCAACATCATTCGTCGGGCTTCTGACCACAAACTGGTCTTAATTGATTTTGGAGTGGCTAAGCTCCTGTCGGCGGAAACCTCGGCCCAGCCTGGAACCAAGATTGGGACGGAGGGATATGCACCGATCGAACAGTTACGTGGAGGGAAAGCCTACCCAGCCAGCGACCTCTACAGCCTCGCGGTGACCTGTGTTTATTTGATGACTCAAACCAAACCCGATGAACTGTATGACCCCCTGGAGGGGCGCTGGCTCTGGCAAGAACGACTGGCGCAAAAGGGTGGGACGATCAGCGAACCGATCGCCCATATTCTGGACAGAATGCTGAAAGACTTGGTGAGCGAGCGATATCCTTCTGCTGATGCGGGACTTAAGACTGGCCCTTTCCCGCCCCATGAGTGCTCAACCGGGTTCCGGTATGGCTGCTCCAGGTGTTAGAGCAGGAACGGCGCAACCCCAGAGTTCTCGTCCTCCCGCTGGCACTTCCCCCAGTTCGCCGCCCGTTGCTGCCAACGGTTCCCAGGGGCGAGCACAGGGGACTGCAACTCCTGCTCATCGCCCTGGAGTATCTGGCCCTCGGTTATCCCATCCGCCATCCGGGCCACCCATTTCTGGTTCTCATGGTCGTCGCTGTCGATATACCTTAACGGCGCACAATCCCTGGGTGACGGCGATCGCCATGAGTCGAGATGGCCGATGGTTAGCCAGCGGTGGGCTGGATGACACCATTAAGCTCTGGAATCTGGAAACGGGAGAACTACTGCATACCCTGGTAGGCCATAGCAAACCTGTGAATTGCTTAGCCGTCAGTCCCGATAGCCAGTTGCTGGCCAGTGGTAGTGATGACTATACGCTGAAAATCTGGAATGTAGAGTCTGGTGCCCTAGTGCAAACGCTGGTGGGCCACACGCGGGATGTGAAGGCCGTGATGTTCCACGGCAACGGACAGATGGTGGTCAGTGGGGGAGAGGATCGGACTGTGCGTCTCTGGAAGATTGGTACGGAAGAGTGCTTACGGGTTTTTCCCAATCTGGCAGGGATGATTCGCACGGTAGCCATCACTCCCGATGGTCAGACCATCGCCAGTGCGGGTTCCGATAGCCAGATCAAACTCTGGAGCTTAAAGACTGGAACATTGATGCGGACGCTGATTAAAAGCCATTTCAGTGCGGTGAATGCGATCGTCATCCATCCCAACGGCAAAACCTTGATCAGCGGCAGCAAAGACAAAACCATCAAAGTTTGGAATTTGACGACAGGAGAGCTAGTTCGCACGCTAACTGGGCACACCGATGCTGTGAACGCCCTGGCTCTCAGTGGCGATGGCAAATTACTGGTAAGTGGCAGCAGCGATACCAGCGTTCGCCTCTGGAATGTGGAGACAGGTGAGCTTAAAAGTACCCTCTCAGACCACATGAATTCTGTAAACGCTGTCAGTATCAGTTCCGGTGGGCACTGGATTGCCAGTGGGAGCTCAGATTCCACAATCAAAGTGTGGCAGGTTCTTTAGTTGCTGCTACTCGCCTACTTGGACTTTTGTATATTTCTACTCTTTAGATGGGGTCTGTGGGGAGCAAATCTGGGTACGCTTAAGAGATACGCCCCTCACTAACACACCCCCATGAACGCCGCCCAATATCCTTTTGGAAAAATTCATTACTTTTTCCGTAAGGCTGATCACGCTCGCTGGCAACGGATGCAGAGTAAGCGCCACATCCTGCGATCACAACTTGGTTTTACGGATCACACCTCCTCCCGTCCCCAAGCCTGCCAGGGTTGTATTCACTATCATGGGATGGCCTACGGCTATACTCAAGAAGCTCGAACAACCCTGATTTGTGGTTTCCATCCCTACGGCTGGCAGGGAGGGCAAGACTGTCCAGATTGGCAGGGTACATCGGATCGGTAAGGAACTTTTCCTGTTAATCTGACGAAGTAGATGTCAGGCTGGACGCTTCCCAGCATCAGGTGTGAGGACTGCCGATGGGCTGGGTCACAGATCAGCAACTGTGGCCTACTCTATCCTGCCACTGACATTGCTTGCTATCCAGCTTTTGCTGCTATCGAAACTAAGGTTTAAGTGTATGAAGTCTTATCTGGCAGCCGCCGTTCAAATGACCAGTGGGCCAAATCTGCAAGAGAATTTAAGTCAGGCGGAGGAATTAATTGATCTGGCCGTTCGCCAGGGGGCCGAATTAGTGGGATTGCCCGAAAACTTTCCATTTTTGGGAGAGGAAACCGAAAAACTGGCTCAGGCCGAAACGATCGCAGCCGAAAGCGAGAAATTTCTCAAAACGATGGCTCAACGCTTTCAAATCACGCTCCTGGGGGGAGGCTTTCCGGTTCCGGTAGGCAATGGCAAAGTCTACAATACAGCGTTACTAGTTGGTGCTAACGGAGATGAACTGGCCCGTTACGAAAAGGTGCATCTCTTTGATGTCAATGTGCCCGATGGCAATACCTATCGTGAATCGGAAACGGTGCTGGCGGGGATGCGGATGCCGCCCATTTACCCTTCCAAGGATCTGGGCAATTTAGGGCTATCCGTTTGCTACGATGTGCGGTTTCCAGAACTGTATCGCCATTTATCCCAGATGGGTGCGGAAGTGCTATTTATCCCAGCCGCATTTACTGCGTATACCGGGAAAGACCACTGGCAGGTGTTGTTGCAGGCTCGTGCGATCGAAAATACCTGCTATGTGATTGCTCCTGCTCAGACCGGACGACATTATGCCACTCGCCAAAGTCATGGTCATGCCCTGATCATTGACCCCTGGGGAATGGTGCT
>JBBIQC010000109.1:5347-10277 GCA_037442585.1 Oscillatoriales cyanobacterium bin_317 | reverse complement strand
GTGGATGGGTGGATGGGTGGGTGGGTGGATGAGAGGGAGAGAAACTCGATCTCCTGCTTCCTAATCCCTAATTCCTGTTCCCTCATCCCTGTTCCCTGTCCCTGATCCAGATTCAATTTGTCCCCTATAGGATTTAAATCACTCGCAGCATGGGAGTCTACAGGTAATGGAGAACTCCAACCGGGAGTCCCAATCAATAGGGACACTACTGGTAAGGCAATTTTTAACAGGGGCGATCGTCCATTCATCCAGGTCATCCCATCTTTCCTCCTCGCACGCCTCCTTAGTTTCGCATAAAAAAACTCTGCACCTGTAAGAAATTGTGGATGCAGAGCTTTTTGGTCTTACTTCAGCCAGGGTAGAGATCGAGGGGGTGATGATGCGATGACGGGATAATGGCATTTCCGCCAATCTCATCATCTCATCCTCCTCTACTGCGGTGCGCCCTGAGTAGGAGCGACATTGATGGGCTTCATCAGGTAGAGTTTCAGGAATTGCCAGCCATTAGAAACGTAGTAGGGCAGTTTCTGCAAGAACTGCACGGCTTTAGGGGTGTTGGAGTTGGTAATTTCCGTCAGCTTTTCATTATTGCGGACGCACACTTCCAGGCGATCGTAAAACTCAGGATTGTTCACATCCAGGACGATCGGGAAAACCCGCGCCGACGTTTCATTCGTCCTATCAATCACATACTTGTCGTATTCCCGTGCGTCCAGGCCCAACGTGGCGTAGAATCCAGCCCGTTGCACATCGTTCAAGTACATGGTGGCGAATACGGATAGCAAGAAGAAGCGGCACCACAATCTCGCTTTCCAATCATTCAACGTCTCAGGCTGTGCCCGCATGATGGCATCGAAGAAGTCACCGTGGCGGTTCTCATCCTGACACCAGTTTTCAAAGAAGCGGAAGATCGGGTAGACCCGATTTTCGGGATGCGCTTCCAGGTGGCGGTAGATGGTGATGTAACGCCAGTAACCAATCTTTTCAGACAGGTAGGTGGCATAGAAGATGAACTTGGGCTTGAAGAAGGTATACTTGCGGCTCTTCGTCAAAAAGCCCAGATCCAACTGCAAATTGAAGTCTGACATGGACTTATTCAAAAAGCCTGCATGACGAGCTTCATCACGGGACATCAGGTTAAAGCACTCTGCCAGCACTGGGCTTTTATCTTTCAGCTTGCGGCTCAATTCTTTATAGAGCAGGAAGCCGGAGAATTCAGCGGTGCAGGAACGCTCTAAAAACTCAATGAACAGACGACGAGTTTCACCATCGATATGATCCCAGGATTGCTCAAACTCCTCATCCCGCACAAAGTGATGGCGGTTGTAGTCTGCGCGAAACTCTTCCAGGATGGCTTTCAGTTCATCTTCGTTCGCAGAAATGTCCATTTCTGCCATTGCGTCAAAGTCCGTGGTGTAGAAGCGAGGCGTTAAAATCGTCTCCTTCGCTGGCACTTTGACACCAGGGCGGATTTCTTCAAAACCAGGCTTTTTAAGGGAATCTACCATGAGTCGTTTATTACCGCGATCGCTACGTCAAACAGTCTACCAAGCCAAGCCCCTACAATTTGATACCGAACTGTTAAGACTTGCAACAAGCGAAAAAGTTTTGTATCGCTAGTCCTTGCCCCCATCTCCGGCCAAACTCTTTATCATGGGTAGAATCGCTTCCTTACAGCACGACAGGTTATGAATAACGTTGGTACTGCCTATGTTCTCTGGCTAGGGTGTCTGCTGCAATTGCATGGCCTGCAGCGACTCTATAACGGCAAAATCTTTACTGGCTTACTCTGGCTGTTTACTTTTGGTTTGATGGGCTTTGGGCAACTGTTTGACCTGATTCTGATTCCCGGTATGGTGGAAGAACATAACGCCAAGTGGAAAGCACGTCAGGGCCTTTTACCAGCGGGTGCGACTCAAAGTCAACCTGCAATTCATCGGGTGATGACCCATGAGTTTGCTCCCACTGCGATCGCCCGTCCCACCCCCCATCATTTGACCATCAAACTATTAAAAGCGGCCCATAACAGAGGCGGCAAGCTTTCCGTCACTCAAGGTGTATTAGATACGGAAGCCAGTTTTGCTGAAGTTGAAGCCACACTACGAGAACTTGCCAAAACAGGCTATGTTCACGTTTATAACGATCCCGAAACTGGTATCGTAACCTACGAATTCCGGGAACTGTAACCCCCCAAGCATGGCATTCATGCGGCGATCGCAATGACTTCTACGAACTGTTGAACATCACGTCAATGCCGTCCTCAAAAAGTCTTTAGGTCTCTGAGATATCAGAACTATTGACGACGAGCAATTAAGGTGCGGTGGCGTGGATCGCTGGCAACAGTAATAATGTACTCTAACCCTGCGGTCTGCATGGCCGCTTCCATATCAAAGGTGTAGTAATCATCTGACCAGGGTTCTGTGCTTTTCATCAGAGTGAACAACACGGGGGGCAGGTTTTGAATCACTGGAGATTTCGGATTGTTATCTACTACCGCCAGATAGCCGCCAGGACGCAGAATTCGCCGAACTTCTTGAAAAATGGCGAGAGTGGCTTCCCCTGGTAGCTCATGGGTGACGAATTGGAGCGTCACAAGATCAAAGGAGCAATCGGCAAATTCCGTTGCTTCTGCCTTGCCATGAATCCATGCAATTTCATGGTTGACATCCCGTCGCTGGGCCACTGCCAGCATATAAGGAGACAAATCCAGGCCGATCGTGTGAACTGGGCCAGTCTGCCTGGATTGGTAGTAATGGTGCAATGTCAAAGTGGAAATCCCTACCGAGCAGCCAATATCGAGAATATCCCGGACTTCCTGGGGGCCGTACTCTGCCAGCACCTGATGAAAACTACCGCGCAACCGGGCCTGAGCTTCCTCCCAGGTGAGGGATTCTTGCGGCCAGACCCGCAGCGCCATTGCATAGGTGGCCGGTTCGGCTTCAAAGGCGGCAGGCCAGCACAGGTTTCCGGCATCGTAGGCGTGAAAAGGCACCTGATAATAGTCGGGATAGGCGATCGTGGGGTTTTTGAACTGTTCTAACTGATTTTGAATACCGGAGTGTTCCAGGTCTTCGTAAGTTTTGCGCCAGGGAATCCCATTTTTCTCGGCAGTTTTAATCAGCACCTGTCGGGCCTGTTGCTTCATCACCGCGTAAATCGGCGGCGTTTGAATCAGAACATTGACAAACCGGGAAAGCAGATCATCCCCAGCCCAGGCAGGTTTATTTTTTTGATTCATCAGACTATTGACGGTTGAAGTCACGGCGCTTCTTATTCTAAAGCCTGAGGTTCAATCCCATAGGCACAATTCATTAGTACCTTGACAGCACAACTCTCACTTTGACAATTATGACTTGAGGTTCCACATCTGTCGTTTGATCAACCATTCGCCTGAGTCCTCCTGGTGAAAAAGCCAGGTCTTTATCATTGGCGCTAACGGCGGCCTGATACTTTTCACACATTGTCTTGAGAACTTCGTTAGCATCAATCATAATTTCTATCTCTTGAATTAATATGCTTTCTTAATTTGCATAGATTTACCCATTTTTAAAGTATCCAAGTAACCTCATCCACAGCGTTTTTTGCAACAGTAAATTACAAAACTTTGAGATTAGCAAAAGACTTCACTGCACAAACCATTTTTTAGCACAAGGAAGCATCGTCTCTCCCCTATCTTGCCCACTCCTCACCATCCCATCGCCCTTAAACCCACCTGCCGTCTCCCAAAATCGCTCCTAGAATAGAGAGTATGTATTGGGATGGCAGTGCCTGGATCCGCTTATGAACGCCCCTTCGAGAAGCATTCCTCTCCTCTTGCTGTTCGGAGTCATTGGATTGCTTCTTTTGCAATTTCTGGTGCATCTCCTGACAGAAAGCTGGTGGTTTCACTCCGTTGGGTTTTCCCAAGTTTTTTGGACACAAATTACCTGGCAATTGGGCTTAGGAATTGTCACCTTTGTCCTGTATAGCCTTTCCCTGTGGGCCAACTATCGGCTGGCCATCCGCTGGACTCAGGAGCTTCCCTTGCAGGACTGGGGAGACAGTGGCATTGATATGCAGGCCATTTCTGACCGGCTTGTGCTGGGTGCGATCGCTGTTGTCTCCTGGGTTGCCGCCGCCGCAACAGCTCCCTCCTGGGAAACAGTCTTAAAGTTCCTGCATCCATCTCAATTTGGAATCAAGGATCCCATCTTTCAGCACGATGTTGGTTACTATGTCTTTCATTTGCCCTTCTACCAGGGAGTATGGACATGGTTCTTTGTTCTGTTGTTGCTGGAACTGGGAATTGCTGCCACGGTATATGGGTTAAGTAGAGCAGGATTGCAACTGCAGGATTGGCAGCGCTATTTGCAGGGAGGAGCTAAAACCCATCTGGGGGTGTTACTGGCTGCGATCGCCGCTTTGATGGCCATACATTTCTGGCTGAAGCGATATGATTTACTTTATGGCCGCGATGGCGTTGTTTTTGGGATTGGCTATACGGATGCCCATGCTCGCTTATTCGCGTATACGGTATTGAGTTTGTTAGCGGTGGGAGTGGCGATCGCGCTGCTCCTGTCCATCTGGCGAAGGGGCTTGGCCTTATCCCTACGGGCGATCGGCTTATTCATCCTGAGTTGGTTTGTCTTGAGTGGCCTTGTGCCCTGGATACAACAGCAGTTATTTGTTACTCCCAACGAGTTGACAGCAGAGAAACCGTATTTGCAAAACAACATCCAATTTACCCAGAATGCCTATCGCCTCCACGATGTGCAGCGCCAAAATTATCCGGCTCAGGCGCAACTGAATCTCCAGGCGTTGCAAGAGAACCAACCTACGATACGCAATATTCGCTTATGGGATTACCGTCCGCTTCTAAGTACCTACCGCCAGTTGCAGGAAATTCGCCTGTACTACAAATTTTCCGATGTTGATATCGATCGCTATACGA
>JBBIQC010000109.1:4443-5293 GCA_037442585.1 Oscillatoriales cyanobacterium bin_317 | reverse complement strand
GGAGGCCAAAACCTGGGTCAACCAGCGGTTGAAATATACCCATGGATACGGCCTGGTCATGAGTCCGGTGAATCGAGTCACCCCGGATGGCTTGCCCGATCTCTACATTAAAGACATTCCTCCCGTATCAACGATTAATCTGCCAGTTAATCAACCACGCCTTTATTACGGTCAGGAAACAGGCAACTATATTTTTACAGGAACGAAAACTGAGGAATTTGATTATCCCCAGGGAGAAGCCAACGCCTTTACAACCTATGCCGGAACAGGCGGAGTTCCCCTGCCGTCCTTCTGGCAGCGCTTGATCTATGCCATCGATCGCGGCAGCATTCAAATTCTGATTTCCAACTATTTCACGAATCAATCTCGAATTCACTACCATCGCCAAATTCAAGATCGGGTCAATCATATTACTCCCTTTCTGCGGTTTGATAGCGATCCTTACTTAACGCTGATTGACGGACGGTTGCAGTGGATTCTCGATGCCTATACCGTGAGCGATCGCTATCCCTACTCGGAACCTGTCTCTCGCAGCAAGAATATCGATGCCATCCTGCAAGACAACACGATCGCCACCACGATTCGGGGCAATGTTAATTACATTCGTAACTCTGTCAAAGTAGTGATAGATGCTTATGACGGGACAGTGCAGTATTTTGCAATGGATGAAACCGATCCCGTTCTGAATACCTATCGTCAGATTTTCCCCAAGTTATTTACACCTGCTGCTGCTGTTCCGCCTGCCCTGAAGGCCCACTTCCGCTATCCCGAAGACCTGTTCAAGATTCAGGCCCAGATGTACCTCACCTATCACATGAGTAATCCGGAGGCTTACTACAACCGGGAAGAC
>JBBIQC010000109.1:0-4433 GCA_037442585.1 Oscillatoriales cyanobacterium bin_317 | reverse complement strand
ACCTACGAAGGCAACGAACAGGTGATGCAGCCTTATTACGTGGTGATGCGCTTACCGGACACGCAAAAGGAAGAATTTATTCTGATCCTGCCCTTCACACCCTCCAACAAAGACAACATGATTGCCTGGATGGCCGCTCGTTCCAATGGGCAGGAGTACGGCAAGCTGTTACTGTACGAATTTCCCAAACAAAGCCTGGTGTATGGCCCCCGGCAAATTGAAGCCCGCATTGATCAAGATCCCCAGATCTCGCAGCAATTCACCCTCTGGAGTCAGGCTGGCTCAAAAGTAATTCGAGGTGATTTATTAGTGATTCCGATCGCGCGATCGCTGCTTTACGTGGAACCCGTTTACCTGCGAGCCGAGCAGGGCGAACTGCCGCAACTGAAACGGGTGATTGTCGCCTATGACAAAGCCGTCACCATGCAGGAAAATCTGGAACAATCCCTGGCTGCTATTTTTGGGGGTGGACAAGCCCCTGCAGCGGGAACCCCCACGCCAGTCACCGGAGCGACCGCAGCCCTGGCGCGATCGGCCCTGGAAGCTTACCAACGAGCCGAGGCTGCTCTCCGTCAGGGCAACTGGGCAGATTATGGCCGCTATCAAAGCGAATTACAAAGAATTTTGCAGCAGATGAACCAGCCTCAGCAGATGAACCAGTGAGTAGGATGGGCAAAGCCTTGTGTGCCCATTCTCAGCAGCCAGAATTCCGGGATGGGCACGGTGCTTCCCTTTGCCCATCCTACGTTTTTCTACCCCTTATGTTTGTCATGCCAGTGGCGGGCAATGTCCACCCGACGACAAATCCACACCCGATCGTGCTGCTGCACATAATCCAGAAACCGCGCCAGACTTGCCGCCCGCCCCGGTCTGCCTACCAGACGACAATGTAAGCCCACACTCATCATTTTGGGAGCCGTCTCGCCTTCGGCATACAGCACATCAAAGGCATCTTTCAGGTAGGCAAAAAACTGGTCGCCGGAATTAAAACCCTGGGGAGTCGCAAACCGCATATCGTTGTTATCCAGCGTGTAGGGAATCACCAGATGCGGTTGGCCGTAGTCATGCACCCAGTAGGGCAGATCATCCGCGTAACTATCCGAGTCGTACAGGAAACCACCTGCTTCCACGACTAATTTCCGAGTATGGGGACTGTTGCGGCCGGTATACCACCCTACAGGCCGCTCCCCCGTTACCCGTGTATGAATCGCGATCGCCTGCTGCAAATGCTCCCGTTCGGCAGCTTCACTGAAATATTTGTAATCAATCCAGCGGTAGCCATGACTGGCAATTTCCCAATCCGCTTCCTTCATGGCAGCCACCGCCTCCGGATTCCGCTCCAGTGCCATCGCCACCCCATAGACGGTGACAGGTAAGGCGCGATCGGTGAACATCCGGTACAAGCGCCAGAATCCCGCCCGACTGCCATATTCGTAACAGGACTCCATATTCATGTGCCGCAAGCCCATAAACGGAGCCGCCCCCACAATCTCCGACAAAAACGCCTCCGATGCCTGATCCCCATGCAGAATACAGCTTTCCCCACCCTCCTCATAATTAATCACAAACTGCACCGCCACCCGTGCATTCTGGGGCCATTGGGGATGGATCGGATTCCGACCATATCCGATCAGGTCTCTGGGGTAGGGTTCAATCATGCTTCCTCTATTTGATAGGATTTGATAGATTGAGATAATTATTTTGGTTATCTGGAAATGACGGTTGGAAATTGTCTTCTAATCTATTTCGTAGATTAACTATGGCAATTTTACGTCCCTGCTTTTCTCTTATAAAAACTTTTTGGTATATGTTCGATTAACTGAGCATTCCCAGCTTTCTGAATGCTGCCATAACTGCTGACATCCGAGTTTGCACACCCAGTTTCTGGTAAATATGCTCTAAATGCTTCTTTACAGTCGCGTCACTACAGATCAGAAGCGATCCTATCTCGGCATTGCTTTTGTCCTGAGCGACCCAGAGTAGGACTTCTGCTTCCCGTCTGGTCAGTCCTAATAGCTCTAGCAATTCAACAGAAAGAGACTGAATGCGTTGTTCTTGCATGAGCAGTAGATATTGGTTGTTGAGGGGATCGCAGACAACGCGAATCATTAACTGTTTTCCGTCCCGTTCTAATCGCAGGGGCAGAGAGGCAGGGGGAAGCTCGCTACTCTGAGTCATCAGGGAGATTTGATACTGTACCCAGTGTTGCAAATCTTCGGGCAGTCTGGACTGGTGAGAGGGAGGTTGAAAGTACTGAGTCAACCACTGGAAGGCCCGGTGAGTCATCAACTGCGCTTGCCCATCAAGGTTCAAGATAACGGCCCCAAGCTGGTCTATGGTTTGGTTGAGTTGGATTAACTCCTGTTGCATTTGAGTCAACACACTGACGTTCTGAAATGCATTCAGAAGGTGAGGATGCAACAGGTTGAGAACCACGCGATCGCGTTCACTGAAATTTTGCTCCCGTACCGCTGAGATTGCTGTTACACTCTTGATTTGCGAGAAACCATTTCGGTTTACGGGCGTATTATCTTGCAACACAATTCCCATCTGGTCTTCCATCCCGATTGGGCGGAGAAAACTTTGATAGACCCCTTCCAGACGGTGTAGCTGATTCTGGTTTAGAAAGTCTGAGATCTTATAAGCCCTGCTATCTCCTGTTTTAAGGTAGTTAGCGATTAACGGATTTTCAGCCGGATTATGAAAGATGACGGTTTCAAGATCTTCTGGATATGGCGCACTGGAAATACTGGAGATGGCTTGATAGCTCCGCTTCTCAAAATCGAGGGTACTCTGGCAGACCGCATCTGCGGAAATAAGCACTGGCAGTAGGGAAATGATCAGGGTTGAAATTTGTTCAAAACTGTAAGAGCTATAAAGTTTCTTAAGAAACTCCAGGATGCCTTGCAGATCGGCCTGGGTTAAGTTTTGCATAGTTGTTTTCTGTGGGGCAATTAGAATATTTTCAGTTTAAAGGAATATTTAGAAAGCATTGTTAATCGTCCGTTGTAAGAAAAATCTTTGGAATTGAGTGGCTCACCAAAGGGGTTTAGTATCGTCATCCCAGGTACTTTGTCTGATTGTGCAGCTTTGTTTCTAAAGCTTAATAATCGTGTTACCCGATCGGCGTATTGTCAATTTGAATTCAATTGCATTTAATTGATTTATCGATGCAACTCATGATGCGATTGACCCTCCAAAAAACCATTACCACAGAGTACAGAGGCTCTCTTCGCTGGCTGGTCTTCATTGTTTCTCTGGCAGGTTCTATGCTGACTCTTTTTTGGAATTCATAAGAGTTAATGAGTTCCGTAGGTTTGGCATAGAAATTGATACTTGTGCAATTGCTTGGTACGAAACAAATTTATTATTTCTCTAGCGAGGTTTTATCATGACAGATAATCATTCCCATAAAATTACGACATTTGCCCGTGGTATAGCTGCTGCCTCTCTCTCAGTAGGAATTGCGGGAGCTTGTCTTGCTCCCATTCACCCAACCGTTGCTAGCTCGTCTAATCCTTCGCCCCTGATGATGACCAAGGTTGGGCTGGTAAACCAGAGCAACAAGCTAATTCAATCCGATCTCTCGCTTCTGGCAGCATTACCTCAAACTAACAGTTTCTCAGGTGTGTATCTGGCCAGTAGCTTTTCTTTCTTCAATAGCTTTTGACAGTGGTTACGTCAATTCTACCCCCCAGTCCCTGTTTAAGGGCTATTGGGTGCTCATCGCCTAACCTGTCTATTAGCTGCCTCAAGCCATCAATTGTGAGGGCAAAGACATTAAGTGCGTTTCAAACCGATTGTCTTCAAGTGTGCCAGAAAGTTTTTAAGGATTAAGGATTATTCCTATTCATTTCCTTACAGGTACACTTGGTGCCGCTTGTTCCAAATTACAACTGAATTTACACCCAGAAGGAGCTTATTATGGATATGCCAACACCTGACGAGATCCCTGGTGACCTCAAGCTTGCAGGGGACATTGTTAATGCAGCGCAAGATGTCATTAACAAAATATCTGATGTTTTAGATATACCCAACGAGACTCGCAATATCACAGTTCAAATATCGAACATGACTGGACTGACGCTTGGATTGAAAGCCGTCGGCGAATTTTCTAGCGGTGGCATAGCGCCGGAGGCTCTCCCAGCACCCGTGATAGGACCATTCGAGAAGATGGTGTTCGGCGTTAAGAGCACCGGATTAGCAACAGGCGTTAATGGAAGTGTTATCTATGAGAGTGATGGGATCGATGTGCTGCTCTGTGGCTTCAGTAATCCGTTCATCGGTACTAACTCGGTCAATGTCACTCTCACGGGATCCCGTGCACCTACATTGAGATGCCGTGCTGTGATTGGCAGTGGGAACCATACAGCCGCGAACCTGGTTGACTGACAAAACTTATTGAACAAAGCAGTAGGAATTGACTGTAAACT
>JBBIQC010000108.1:0-10279 GCA_037442585.1 Oscillatoriales cyanobacterium bin_317 | reverse complement strand
GGCAGGAGCATTAAAGCAGCCATCACACCCGCCAAGTACAACCGTCGATCGCGCAACAGAGGCCGCCATTGAGGATTAGAGGCGATCGCGCCCAGCATTCCCAGCGCCACAAACAAGGCATTGTATTTGGATAGTCCGGCCAGTCCCAGGGCGATCGCAGATCCATACAACTGCCAACTTATTCCCTGCCCATCGCGGCTATAGCCATCTAGAAACTGAATAAACAGAAACAGTGCAATCAGAGAGCAGGTAATTAATAAATGGTCATGCCATGCCAGAGCTAGAAATAAAAAATATAACGGAGAAGCTAATACTAGCAGTACTATCAACCCAAAGAACCGATTTGCTTCTCTTCCATATAAATATTTGGCAATTTGATAGTATACCGAGAAGAAAACAATATTGCTAATTAAATTGGGTAATCGTAGAACGAAGTGCGATCGACCGAAGAGCGCGGTAAAAGCTCCCTGAATCCAGGCTTGTAAAGGTGGATGATCATAGTAAGACAGGGCCAGGTGCTGTCCCCAGAGCCAGTAATAGGCTTCATCGGGATTAGGAAAGGTATTCAACCAGAACACCAGCCGCAAGAGTATAAATACACCCAAAATCGGCAACACAAATTTGAATGGAGGCAAGACAGAGGACATAAGATTCTGTACATAGGATGGGTTAGCGCAGCGTAACGCATTCATTTTGATGTCATCCTCATGTATTGAGGCGTTACGGCGATCGCCTAACCCATCCTACAAAATTTAATGTTAGTTAAAACATTTGCCTATAAACCTTGTCCAAGTCCAGAACCGTAGTTTCTCTGATAGGAAAACTCCAGTTCTCTAGCTGGACTTGGTTTCAAAGCACCTATGACGATCGCTGTGGCCAAAATCACTTGCACCTCAACAACTTTGTTTCTAGAACTGTAACCAACCTGACCCGTTCCTCTAGCTGTGCCATGCTGAATGAGTAGGAATATCGAGCGTTCTGTGAGGAGTGGTGTGATGAGCAGTAATGGATGGCAGAAAGTAGGAGCGATCGCGTTTAGCAGCTTAATTTTCATGGGTTTAGTAGGATGGATGAGAGTGATTCAGATGCCATCGGTTCTGGCTGAACCTGTGCATGAAGTCGCTCCGTCCCAACTTACGGCTCAACGTATGACTCAAAATTCTGTAGATCCAAAATTGGTGGCCGCTAATGTTCGCTTTGGTTTCAAACTGTTTTCTGAAACGTTGAAACGAGAGGGCAACAAAAATGTGTTTGTCTCTCCATCCAGTGTGGCGATCGCGTTGGCGATGGTCTATAACGGTGCGGCAGGGGAAACCCAGCAGGCAATGGCAAAAGCGATGGAACTGCAAGGTATTAGCTTGTCGGAATTAAACCAGGCCAATGCTGAGTTAATCAAGTTGCTGGAAAATCCCGATCCCAAAGTGCAACTGGCGATCGCAAACTCTTTGTGGGCACGGCAGGGCATTCCCTTCAATCCTGATTTTTTGCAACGGAATCAGCAGTTTTATCAGGCAAAAGTTACAGAACTGAACTTTCAAGATCCGAAAGCAGTTGCCACGATCAACAATTGGGTGAGTCAAAATACTCGCAATAAGATTACCGAAATTGTCGATCGATTAAGTCCTGATGATGTGATGATGCTGATCAATGCTATTTACTTTAAGGGTAACTGGTCAAAACAGTTTGATCCGGCTACAACCAAACAAGAGCCGTTTTTCCTGGGAAATGGTCGCCAAAAATCCCATCCCTTAATGACTCAAACTGGGGAATACCGTTACCTGGAAAATGATCAGTTTCAAGCGGTCAGCTTGCCCTATGGCAACAGCCAGCGGATGAGTATGTACCTGTTTCTGCCCAAGTCGAATTCTACCCTATCTGCCTTTTTGCAAACCCTGACGGCTGATAACTGGGAGCAATGGATGCGCCAATTCCGTAACCGGGAAGGCTCGATTAAGATACCCCGTTTCAAGTTGGAATATGAAACGGAACTGGTACCCGTCTTATCAGCCCTGGGAATGGAAAATGCCTTTACCGATCGAGCAAACTTTGCTGGTTTAAGTTCGGTTCCCGTTCAGATTGATCAGGTTAAACACAAGACTTTTGTAGAAGTGAATGAAGAGGGAACGGAAGCGGCGGCTGTCACCGCGATCGGAATTCGCGCCACATCCATCATGCCCACAGAACGATTTGATATGGTCGTCAATCGTCCGTTCTTCTGCGCGATTCGCGATAACCATACAGGCACCGTGTTATTTATGGGGGCGATCGCGGAACCGTCGTTATAACTAAACCCAATACCATGCTTCCTTAAAAGGTAGGGAATGGGTGTCTTTTGTCCCCCTCTCTTTGTCCTGTGCAGATCGCTAAGACCAATGACGCATGACCAATGACCGTCTAATCCAATTTCAAAGCATTCACGGGCACCTCATCCCAGGACTCAACCTGCCGCATTTGAGCCACCCAACCTGCGGCGATTTGCTCTTCTGTCAGGTTGTTTTTGAAGGATTCGTGGCAATCTTTTGCCTGTTGTTCATCACAGCAAGCAATACAGGAATAGAGAATCCCACAGGGATCGAGTTGCTCATTCACCCAAATTGGCATGATTGACCGCTCCGTTAGAAATTGTTCAAGACAGCAGGCTTACCGTACTAAGAATGCCACAGTTTTGAGAAAATAATGAGCCATGATTCGGCGACGGATCTAGACAAGCTGACTGGATGAACCAAGAATCCCACGACTTTAGCGAAGCGGAGGCGTGGGAGTGTCAATTTTTCCAATCAGGGTTGGTTAAGCTGGTGAGAATGTGATCTTCCCAGCGATCGTTGATCAGCAAGTAATCCCTGGCGTAGCCCTCGACTACAAAACCTAAGCGTCTGAGTAAATTTCCACTGCGTTGATTGCGAGGCATATAGTTAGCCATAATGCGATGCAGATGCTGCCGGGTAAACATATACTGAATTCCAGCCTGCAAAGCTTCGGTCATGTATCCCTGGCCCTGTTCCTGTTCTGCCAGACTATACCCCAACATGCAAGAGTGGGAAACGCCTCGCAGAATTTGGTGAAAGTTCACTTTCCCGATCACTCGATCTGGCTCAGATTTCCTGAACAGGCACAATTTCACCGCCTGTTCATAGTTGAATTCAACCAGTGCTTTTTCAACCTGTTCCTGCCAAAAGGCGATCGTATAAAATCCATCTACGCGAGCAGGTTCCAGTGGCGTAAGAAATTCTTTATTGGCAGAGTAATACTCCAGAATAGCTGCGGCATCCTGGCGGCTGGCCAGTCTTAAAACTAGCCGTTCAGTTTCAAGAATGGGAAAATTGAGAAACACAGGCGATCGCTCATTTGACAACACACTAAACCCAATTACATCCGGATGCGATGTAGCAAATCGTAGAAACCACTCCAATCCTCCTCCTCCACAATCAATTTCCAGATGGCCTCAATCTCAGGACGGAGTAATGCAGTGATTGGATTATAAATTCGCAGCCGTTCTGAAATTAAGCCTAATTCTGATTCTGGTGATCCCAGCAGCAAATTAAAGTACACAATTTTCCACTGTTGCCACAGGGTCTTCAGATCATCGTTCAGGGATAGATTGGGATCAAAGATTGACTCCACAGCTTCCCTCCAGATTGGCGAAAACTGCTGCCGAAGTTCTGTAAAAAATTGATGATAGCCGATTTGGGAATGTTGGAGGAATTTGAGAGTGAGCTGCAGCAAATCCTCGGCTTCAGGCGTACTCAGGTTGTCGAACCCTAGTTTATTCAACATCCGCTGCCGATAGGTTTGGGCGTAGTACTGATCAAATTTGCCCAAGCCTGCTTCCAGATCGGCAAAGGAAATCACCCGGCTGAGAGGAGCCTGCAACATTTCCAGATTCCAGTGGCAAATGGCGGGCTGGTTGCCGTAGCTGTAGCGGCCAAAGTAGTCAAAATAAGCGGCAGTAAACCTGGGATCGTAGGTGGGCATGAAGGCATAGGGGCCATAGTCGAAACTTTCTCCCGTGATTGCCATATTGTCCGTATTTAATACGCCATGGCAAAAACCTGCGGCCATCCATTGAGCGGCTAATTCGGCAACCCGTTGCACTAATTCAGCGTAGAACTGGGCATAGCGATCGCGCTGAGGCTGTAAATGGGGATAGTACTGCTCAATCACATGGTCAAGCAGGATCGCAATCAGATCTTTACGATCGCAATGATGCAGTCGTTCAAAAGTGCCAAACCGGATGTGCGATCGCTGCATGCGCACCATCACCGAAGAACGAGTCGGTGATGGTTCATCGCCTCGCCATAACTCTTCCCCCGTTTCAATCAAACTCAAACATCGAGAGGTGCGTACCCCTGCCCGGTGTAAGGCTTCTGCGGCCAGCACTTCCCGCACCCCACCCTTCAGTGTCAAGCGTCCATCACCACCTCTGGAATAGGGGGTCGTGCCCGATCCCTTTGTACCCAGGTCATATAAATCGCCCTCCAGTCCGCGCACTTGACCATAGAGAAATCCGCGACCATCCCCCAGAAACGGATTGTATTCTCCAAACTGATAGCCGTGATAGCGCAACGCCAGCAGGGGACGGGGTGGAGTTTGAAACTGGCCAAAGGCGGCTACAAAATCCTCATCTGCTACCTGGGCTGGCTCTAACCCCAACTGCTGTAATAAATCCTCATTGCGAAACCGCAGAATTTTTAAGGGAAACTCTGCAGCAGCTACGATATCGTAGTAGTCGTCTCCCAGCAACTCCAGCACTGGCTCGTAGTTGAGGTAGAGAAGAGGATTAGCGCGATCGCAGGAATGTGGAGAATCAGTTAAAACCATGCAAACCAAAAGGATGGGACGTATTCCCATCCTATCAAGGCAACTGGGGTGAGGAGAAGATCTGAGATCTTGCATCTTTCCCAATAAGCCTGGAATGGAGATGCTGGCAACGGTTCATTGGGCTGCCCAAGAGGACACTGCCGCTGTAACTGATCCTGAAGCTGCGATCGCAGGAGTCCAGTCTTGGAGCGATCGCAAGTATGAGCAGCGGGGGGCAGACAACATTGGGGAACTGATCAACATGGCGTTGGAGGCGATTGAAGAACACCCAACAAACAAAGCCAAGTTGGATGGGGTGTTCCGCAATATTGACTTCAACTCTGAAGCGAACCTGGGTAAGACGAAGGATCGCAATCGCCGCCTGAAGAATCTGCTGGAAGACTTTGCGAACCCGAAGCTGGATTTGCGTCCATCGCGGGTGAGTGAGGACATCATTGGTAATGCCTATATCTATTTAATTGAGCGGTTTGCGACGGGAGCCGGAAAGAAGGCAGGCGAGTTCTTTACGCCGGAGCAAATCTCGAAGTTGATTGCGAAACTGGCGCAGCCCAAACCGGGCGATCGCATCTGTGACCCGTTTGTGGATCGGGTTCGCTGCTAATTGAGGTGGCAAGGGAGGTTGGCAGCAGCAACTATTCGCTGTTTGGGCAGGAGGTGAACGGCGGCACCTGGGCACTGGCGCGGATGAATATGTTGCTGCATGGGATGGATGCTGCCCGCATTGAGTGGTGCGATTAGGGATTCAATTGATGCAATTAACGATTGCTTCTGAGTCAGAAATGATTGAGCAAGCGCAGCAGGTGTTAGAGCAGGTGCGAGAGACAGAGGAGATTGCCCAGGAGGAGATAATAGAGGTAATAACCACGATCGTGGTTTACAAATTTGTCAACTTAAGCCGAGAAGAGGTAGAAGCCATGCTAGGTATCAATTTGGACGATGTGCGAGTGTTACGAGAAGCCAAGGAGGAAGGTCGCCAGGAGGGGCGGCGGGAAGTGCTAGCGGCAGCAGTTCCTTTGTTGGTGCAGGCAGGGTTAACGATCGAGCAAATTGCCCAGCAGCTTCAAGTCTCGATCGAGGAAATTCAGCAGGTTCAAGCCGATCGCCCTGCTTGAGGTTGGAGGTTTTGCAGATTGTTCACAGGCGAATAGGAGGCGATCGATGACGGCAACCCTTACTCCCCCACTAAATGGCATCGTCCTAAAGGGCATCCATTGGGATACGTTTCAGGCGTTAGTGCGGGATCTGGAATCACAGCCCAGCAAGCGATTGACCTATGACAACGGAGTTTTGGAGATTAGAATGCCACTACCGCCGCACGAACGTTATAAGAAGTGGCTGGGACGTTTAGTAGAGTTAGTGACTGAAGAATTAGAAATTGAGATCGGCAGTTTAGGATCTTGCACCTGGAGTCGTCAAGATCTCCAGAAAGGCATTGAACCCGATGAATGTTACTACATTCGGAATGAGGCTGCGGTGCGAGGCAAGGATGTGATCGATCTCACCATAGACCCGCCGCCGGATTTAGCAATCGAGGTTGATAACACGAGCAGTTCGATCGATCGTATGGGCATTTATGCGGCGTTGGGTGTCCCAGAAGTGTGGCGTTATGATCTCCAAGTTGTCACGCTTCTGGTGTTGGTCAATGGAACCTATCAGACCTGTGATCGATCGCTGGCGCTCCCCCTCATGACGGTAGAAGCGGTGCAAACCTGGCTGCAACAAGCGTCAGAAATGGGGGAAACCAGTTGGGCGAAACAGGTGCGGCAATGGGTGAGAGAACACCGATCGCCAGTTTCCGCTGATGAAGTGAACGAAGGAGTTGAGCCATGATCCAGCTACAGCGGCGGTATTACACCCCTGAGGAGTATTTGCAGCTAGAGGAGCAAGCTGAAACCAGAAGTGAGTATCGAGACGGGGAAATGATCCCAATGGCAGGAGGAACAACCAATCACAATGAAATTGTGACTAATCTTTGTGCAAGTTTGAAGCCGCCTTTACGCCAAAAAAAGTATCGATTATTTACTGAAAATGTGCGCGTTTGGATCGATCGCTATCGAGTCTATACCTATCCCGATGTCATGGTGATTGCAGGCGAACCTATCTATCACGGCACGGGTACAACCACCGTTATCAATCCTTGCTTGATTATGGAGGTGATGTCTAAATCCACTAAAAATTATGACCAGGGGGATAAATTTGACTACTATCGATCGCTGCCTGACTTACAGGAATATGTGTTGGTGGAACAGTCGAGAGTTCATGTGCTGCAATACAGCAAAACCACGGCTGGAAAATGGTTACTCACAGAATTAGAAGCAGAGACAGACTTATTGGAACTGTCCTCGGTCGCGATCGCGTTATCCCTCGCTGACCTCTATGCCGGAGTCGATTTTTCGTTAAAAGAGGATGAACTAATAGGATGAGACGGAAGCATCTAGCTGACGTGCGGAGCAAAATGAGTAAGTATCTGAAGGAGTTGGGAGTCAATGCCTAAACTCATTAAAACAAAGAAGCTTGGAGAAATTGCTGATATCAAATCTGGCTCAACCCCTTCTCGGTCACAACACGATCGATATTTCAAGGATGGAACAATCCCTTGGGTAAAAACGATGGATTTGAATAACGGCTTTATCTACAAAACTGATGAATTAATAACTAAGGTCGCTATTGAGGAAACAAGTTGCTCCGTTCTGCCAGCAGGAACAGTTTTAGTCGCTATGTACGGAGGATTTAACCAGATTGGTAGAACGGGACTACTGAAGGTTGATGCAGCAGTGAATCAAGCTATTTCTGCAATTCGATTGGATGAAAAACTTGCACTTCCAGAGTACATACTTCAATACTTAAATGGGAAGATAGATTATTGGAAAAAGTTCGCTGCAAGTAGCCGCAAAGATCCAAATATCACACGGAATGATGTGTGTGACTTTCCAGTTATTTTGCCTTCTCTGGAAGAGCAGAAAAAAACTGCTGAGATTTTGGCGACTTGGGATGAGGCGATCGCGCTAACGGAGAGGGCGATCGAAGCAAAGCAAAGCCTTAGAACTGCTCTTTTGGGTAAACTTCTCAGTTTTGAGGAGTCGTTCCAGACAAAAATTGGCGATATCTCTCAGGTTAAGTCTGGTTCAACTCCTTTGCGGGGAAACTACGAACTATATTTCAAAGATGGTACGATTCCTTGGATAAAAACAATGGATCTGAACAACGGATTCATTGATAAAACTGATGAGCTAATAACTGATGCTGCAATTAGAGAAACTGCTTGTTCTGTATTTCCTAGAGATACTGTTCTAGTTGCTATGTATGGTGGTTTTAATCAAATTGGTAGAACTGGCTTACTCAAAATTGATGCAGCAGTTAACCAAGCAATATCAGCTATTCAGGTCGATAAAAGTGTTGTCTTACCTAAGTATCTTCTCCAATATTTAAACGCAAAAGTTGACTACTGGAAACGTTTTGCAGCTAGTAGTCGTAAAGATCCAAACATTACAAGAAGGGATGTGTGTGATTTTCCAATTGAAGTTCCTTCCTTGTTAGAGCAGAAAAAGATTGTTGATGTGCTTGAAACTTCAGATGACGAAATAGGTATTCTGCATCAATATTATGCCTGTCTACAAAGACAAAAACGTGGGCTAATGCAGAAACTCCTAACTGGAGAATGGCGTGTTGCCGTTCAGGAGGCAGCATAACGATGTCACCCTCGATCAGCGAAATTTTATGGAATGCCAAACTGTTTAACCTGCAAAACTGGAGCGGTCAAACCTTGAATCCTCAAAACTTACCTGATCCAGATAGCATTAAGCGACTATTTGAAACCATTCGCACCCAGCAAATCGAAGATTATTTATTAGTCGGCGGCATCGCCATGCTCAACTACATCGAAGGACGCAATACTCAGGATATTGATCTGATTCTCAGCGAATCTAGCCTCAACAAGTTATCTGAGTTTGCCATTACTAGCCGCGATCAAAACTTTGCCCGTGCTCAGTTTGAAAACCTACAAATCGACTTCCTATTAACCAATAATAATCTATTTCAAATGGTTTTGAGTCTCCACAAACAACTGACAGATTACAGCGATGTCAGCAATATTCCGATCGCCACACCCACCGGACTCATCATTCTCAAACTCTACGCCCTGCCTTCGCTCTATCGTCAAGGACAGTTCGATCGCGCCACCCTTTATGAAGCAGATATTACCCAACTCTTGCGCCATTACCCAATTGATACGACTGCAATCCTCCGTTCCCTAATGCCTCCCACACTGCTACAGAGTGATTTCCAGGAGGTTAGTGGCATCCTGCAAGAAATTCAAACTCGCATCCAGCGGGAGCGCGATCGCTTTTCTAATGCCGAGTAACCCATATTTTAGGAGATCACCCCATGACTACCCAACCCATCACGCTCCAACTTCCCCCCGAACTGCTGGCGCAGGTGCAGGCGATCGCAGGTAGCCCTGAAAACCTGCAAGACTTTGTGATTCGGGCGATCGAGCATGAAATCGATCGATGCCAGGAGCAGAAACCTAAGAAAGACTTTGCCACAGCACTTCGTAAGTTCCGCGAACAAATGATTGCTGATGGTATCGAAATCGACCCTGATGAAATTTGGGGAGATGTGCGCGATCGTTCTCCGGGACGGGAGGTGCAACTATGACTACCAACGCTCGTACTCTCACCCTGACTGACCTACGCCATAATTTCGGCGTTCGGCTTAATCCTGATGATCCGTTTTTTCGTCAATGGAGCAATCAGTTTTCGCCCCTGACTGAAGCCGAACAGCAAGGGCTGGAACGGTTAACCCGCAACTACACCTATCTCAGCCAGGAAGATCCACCCCTGGAAGAAGTAGTGAAGCTCGTTGTGGTTTCCCCCCTGCTCGATCTGGCAGGTTTTTACCAACCTCCTTTCCTGATTAGAACTGAAGTTGGCACCACCCTCGAAGTTGCTGACGAGCCGGATATATCACCGATTCAGGGCAAAATCGACATCCTGGTGGTGCAAGAAGCCCTCTGGATACTGGTGATCGAATCCAAGCCCGCCCGCCTTGATGTCACATCTGGAATTCCCCAGGCACTTACCGCCCTCCTGAGTGCCCCCACTTCTCAACCTGTTCTCTATGGCATGGTGACAAATGGGCGAGAAGTCCTGTTTGTGAGGCTCGTTCGCGAAGCGCCTTGGGACAAGAATCGTAGCCAGCCCTCACCGCAATACAGCCGCTCCCTCACCTACCGTCTACTTGAAAATGCTCAAGAGCGAGAACAAGTTCTGCAAGGACTCAAGTACCTGGGCACTCTCCTCCCCCCGGAGTCACCGCAATGACCATTACCGTTCCCATTCACGCGATCGAACTTGCCCCCGGCAGCACGGTCAGCATCCATAACCTTTCCTGGCAGGATTTTGAATCGCTGCTGGAGGAACTGGGAGAGAAGCGAAACACCCGTGTTGCATACTACCGAGGC
>JBBIQC010000107.1:10126-10341 GCA_037442585.1 Oscillatoriales cyanobacterium bin_317 | reverse complement strand
ACGCCATTTGCATAACATTCAGTGATCAAACGGATAAGTTTTGAGAACATTACGGAACTCTAAGCCCTGTTCTCCAGTCCCAAATGGCGGGAACACTAACAATATCTCTGACTAAAGCCTAATTTTTATCTGGAGCAACCGAGACGCGCACTATGCCAGCATCATCTTTCTACGCTGAAGCAGAATACGACGAGCAATTATACACTCGGAGTTTT
>JBBIQC010000107.1:0-10088 GCA_037442585.1 Oscillatoriales cyanobacterium bin_317 | reverse complement strand
GGAAATGGACTTGATCGATCCAGCCAACCTCCGACGTGCGGCCACTCGCCGCACCACTGATCTCGTTCGCCTTTACCTGCAAGAAATTGGTCGGGTTCGCTTGTTAGGGCGAGATGAAGAAGTCTCGGAAGCTCAACGGGTGCAGCGTTACATGGGCCTTTTGGAACTGCGTCAGGCAGCGGCTGCACAGGAAACTGGCCCAATTCGTCGCTATGTGGAATTAGTGGACAGTCACGATCGCCTCACTTCCCAACTGGGCCACCGTCCCTCCCTGGAACGCTGGGCTTCAGATGCCGGGGTGGATGTTCAGGATTTGCGTCCGATTCTGGCTGAAGGCAAACGTCACTGGGCGGCGGTTGCCAAGCTGTCTGTGGAAGAACTGGAAAGAATTCAGGCAGAAGGCATCCGGGCTAAGGAACACATGATTAAGGCCAATCTGCGCCTGGTGGTTTCGGTTGCCAAGAAGTATCAGAATCGCGGACTGGAATTACTGGATCTGATTCAGGAAGGCACCCTGGGACTGGAACGAGCCGTAGAAAAATTTGACCCCACGAAAGGCTATCGCTTCAGTACCTATGCCTACTGGTGGATTCGCCAGGGCATTACGCGGGCGATCGCCACTCAAAGCCGTACCATCCGCCTGCCCGTCCATATCACGGAAAAACTGAACAAGATCAAGAAAGCTCAGCGCAAAATCTCTCAAGAAAAAGGCCGCACCGCCACTATTGAAGATATTGCCAACGAACTGGAAATGACCCCACCCCAGGTACGGGAAGTGCTGTTGCGGGTGCCTCGCTCCGTGTCTCTGGAAACCAAGGTCGGTAAAGAAAAAGATACGGAACTGGGAGAACTGCTGGAAACCGATGAAGTCACTCCCGAAGATACCCTGATGCGGGAAGCTCTGCGTCGGGACTTACAACAACTGCTGGCTGACCTGACCACACGGGAACGGGATGTGATTCAAATGCGCTTTGGTCTGGGGGATGGACAGCCCTACTCCCTGGCTGAAATTGGTCGAGCACTGGATCTCTCCCGTGAACGGGTACGCCAGATCGAGGCGAAAGCTTTGCAAAAACTGCGTCAGCCCAAGCGTCGCAACCAGGTGCGGGATTATTTGGAAGCCTTAAGCTAACCTTTTCCTCCTGATTCGCTCTCCTTTGGCCTGGAAGCAGGTCACCCTCTGGGGGTTGGTGGATTCCACCAGCCCTTTTTTGTTTCAACAGAAAGCAAAGGCTAGAGAGGATCTGCACCTGTATCATGAGTGAGGCTTTACCGAACCTGCTGCGCAAGGAAGGCACCCACAAACTACAACCCAGGTGAAACGAAAACAGGGGCGCATTGCTGACACCCCTACAGACTAAAAATATTGGAACAATGAACCTAAATCATGCCACCTGCGGCCTGAAATCGAGCGCGTGCCCGTTTTAAGGCTTTAGAGGCTTTGATGAAATCCTGGCGGGAGGCCCCACTTTGCTGTGCTCTGGCAAATTCTTCCTGAGCTTGATTGAAAGCAGTCCGGGCTTCTTCCTTGTCGATCGCATCGCCCCGTTCAGCAGCATTGACCAGGATCGTCACCTCGTCCGCTTCCACTTCGGCAAAGCCACCCATCAAGGCAATGGGAATCCAGGTTTTATCCGCCCGAACTCGCATCACCCCGGTATCCAACGCAGTCAGCAACGGTGCGTGACCCGTCAGAATACCCAATTGGCCAGTAGTGCTGGGCAGAATTACTTCCTCTGCCTCTGAATCCCAGACCATCTTGTCTGGAGCCACAACACGAACAGTGAGAGTCATAACTTTTCTCTAGGGATGGTTGAGATAATTTGTGGAGTGGGGAATTGGGGATTGGGGATTAGGAATTGGGAAATAGTATGAAACCCTAATCCCTAATCCCTAGCCCCTAATCCCTAGTTCCTACTTCCCTTCGGCTTTCAGCTTCGCGCCTTTTTCGATCGCTTCGTCAATGCTGCCGACCATGTAGAAGGACTGCTCTGGCAGATCGTCGAGTTCACCGGACAGAATCATCCTGAAGCCCTTGATGGTGTCGGTCAGGGGGACGTACTTACCGGGAGACCCTGTGAACACTTCCGCTACGAAGAAGGGTTGAGACAGGAACTTTTCAATCTTGCGGGCACGGGCTACCGTCAGGCGATCGTCTTCCGACAGTTCTTCAATCCCCAGAATTGCAATGATGTCTTGCAGTTCCTTGTAGCGCTGCAGGGTGGCCTGTACCGCACGCGCGGTGGAATAGTGATCATCACCCACAACATCCGGTTGCAACATGGTGGAGGTAGAACCGAGGGGATCCACAGCGGGATAAATGCCCTTGGAGGCCAGACCACGAGACAGCACGGTAGTTCCGTCCAGGTGAGCAAAGGTGGTGGCAGGAGCGGGGTCAGTCAAGTCGTCCGCTGGCACGTAAACGGCTTGAATCGAGGTGATGGAACCCTCGGTGGTGGAGGTAATCCGCTCTTGCAGGTCACCTACGTCCGTTCCCAGAGTGGGCTGGTATCCTACCGCAGAAGGCATCCGACCCAGCAGTGCAGATACTTCAGAACCCGCTTGCACAAACCGGAAAATGTTGTCGATGAACAGCAATACGTCTTGCTTGTTGACATCCCGGAAGTATTCAGCCATTGTCAAAGCAGACAGACCGACACGCATCCGTGCCCCAGGGGGCTCGTTCATCTGACCGTACACTAGCGCAATCTTGGAAGCACCCAGGTCATCCTTATTAATTACCCCGGATTCGATCATTTCATTGTAGAGGTCGTTGCCTTCCCGGGTGCGTTCGCCCACACCACCGAATACCGACACACCACCATGCTGAGTCGCAATGTTGTTGATCAATTCCATCATGATTACGGTCTTGCCGACCCCAGCACCGCCAAACAGACCGATCTTGCCACCCCGACGGTAGGGAGTCAGCAGGTCAACCACCTTAATCCCGGTTTCAAACACGGAAGGCTTGGTTTCCAAATCAACCAGTTTGGGAGCGGGACGATGGATGGGGAAGTACTCGGAGGCGTTGACTGGCCCTTTCTCGTCTACGGGTTCTCCCAGTACGTTGAAAATCCGTCCCAGGGTGGGAGCACCGACGGGAACACTGATGGGAGCACCTGTGTCCTCTACTTCCATGCCCCGCACCATACCGTCGGTAGAACTCATGGAGACGGCCCGCACCTGGTTGTCACCCAGTAGCTGCTGCACTTCACAGGTAACATTAACGTCCAAACCTGCGGAATTTTTGCCTGTAACCTTTACGGCGTTGTAGATTTCAGGCATTTTGCCGCTGGGGAACTTGATGTCCACAACGGGACCGATGATCTGCGTGATGTAGCCGATGTTTTTCTTTTCTGTGGTGGTGACCATGCTTACGCCCTACTCTGTGACTCAGCTATTCTAATGTTTGGAAAATAATCTTAAAATTTCCATTCACCAGCTTATCACTGAAGGGGAGACGCTAGTTCAGGAAACTTAAGAATTAATAGGTATTTCTTACCAGGAGGTTCTAAAGGATCATGCATTACGCCTCTCCTCCTGATAGGATGCTGGCAAAAGAACGATTTGATCGGGATGAGGAACTCAAAATATGGCAGATATGGCAGATTTTTCAGAGTTCAAGTTTACCTATGAAGGTTCGACTCGTCCTGTATATGTTCAGGGATCGGGGCCTGCGGTTGTTCTCTTGCATGAGTTACCTGGCATGATTCCTCAATGCGTTGATCTGGGCCGAGCGATCGCCAGAGCAGGATTTACCGTGTTTCTGCCGCTGTTATTTGGTAAACCTAACCAACCCTTTGACTCTCCACCAACCGCAGGCGAGATTGCCCAAACCATCGGGTTTGCCGTGCAGCTTTGTATCAGCCGAGAATTCTATTGCTTCGCCAAACGAGAGGCGAGTCCGATTACAGAGTGGCTGAGAGCCTTGTGTCGGGAAGCGTATGCCCGTTGCGATCGGCGGGGAGTAGGAGTGATTGGGATGTGCCTGACAGGTGGGTTTGCGTTGCCCTTAATGGTAGATGAAGTGATTATGGCTCCCGTGCTCAGCCAACCGTCTCTCCCGTTTCCCGTCACACCTGAACACAAGGCGGCTCTGGGTCTTTCGCCAGCAGCATTAGAACAGGCCAAGCAACGTGCCAGGGAGGGAATTCGGCCTCTGGGATTCCGGTTTACCGAGGATAAAACCTGTCCTGCTGAGCGATTTGCTACCCTGCGGCAGGAATTTGGAGAGACGATCGAGTTACTTGAAATTGACTCGTCTGCAGGGAATCCCTACCACATACCCCAAAGTGCCCATTCGGTTCTGACCGCTCATTTTGTGGATCAGGAAGGTCATCCTACGCGTCAGGCACGCGATCGCCTCCTGGCTTTCTTGAAAGAACGGCTGTGCTAAGGATCAAAAATTGCTTGATGCCCTTACTTCGGTTCAAATTGAGCTTTAGTGGCACCACAAACCGGACAAACCCAATCATCTGCTTTAAACGTACTCACTTTCCAACACATAGCCATGACAAGCCGCTACCGGAGAATCCCTCAGACCGTTCATGGGGCACTCCCTACGGCCACAGTACTGGCAATTGGCCTGAACGGGCAGGGCCAGTTCCATCGCTGGATAAACACTGATTCCCTGACTGATAAATGCCTGGGCTTCTAATTCAGAAATGGTGTTGCAAATCAGGAGTACCCGCTGAGTGTTTAAGTCTGCCCGCTGGCGGTTAATTCGCTGTAATGTTTCCCCAAATCCTTGAATTTCTGGCCGAATTACCACCAACACCTTTTGCAGTTGGCTGGTAAAGCAACTGGGTTTTTCGTATTCAAAGAAGTCTTTGTATTGCAGGGTCAGGGTGCCGTCGGGATAGTGCAGGGTGCGAATGTAGCGCAAAAAGGGAATTGTAAATTCACCGTTGCGATCGATCTCGTACCACCAGGATTTATGCCACGCATAATGCGGCAACCGCAGAATTTCTTCAATCCAGTCTGGAGCAAAACCACTGTTAGAGAGTAAGGCGATCGCGGGAGCCAAGGGCAGATTCTGGGCCAGGGTTTGCAACTCTGACTCGTGCTGGGTTAAGCGAGCCATTTCCTTACTTTCCCGCGTCCAGCCAGCATGACTGTTGGAATCGACCTGGGGTTGGGTGTTCGCCAGTACGCAACGAATCGCCTCAAATTGCAAAATCCCATCGGCCCCTTGAGCATCGCTGGTGGGAACGGCAACTTCACTGGCAATATTTCCTACCTTCTGAGGGGCCATGATGGCCGGGATGCAGTTGACCAGTAACGACTTGAGTATTTGGGGGTCAGCGATCGCCAGCGCCATCTGAAGTTGCTCCCGCAGGTCAACGGGCGATCGTTCAGTGACTGGATGAAACAGGGGGTTATTGGGCATTCCTGAACCCTCATCAAACCGTTAGATCGGTGCCTGCATTCCGTTTAGATTTCTCTTTAGAAATAGGATTACCGGGTCAGTCCCATGACTGGTTACTGTCATTCTGGGGGCAATCCCACGGGTCAGTCCGCTTCTTTGGTTTTGTTTAACAACCAGTTTCAAACCGTAATCACGTTATTGCTTTCCAGAATGCTAGAGCCGCCAACTTCCAAAGGTAAGTAAACGGTCATCACTTCACCCTGTCTGGGACGTTGTTTGACAATCAATTTGCCACCGATCGCCTGGAACAGATTCTTCGTCACCGTTAAATTCAGGCTCAGGCAACCTGTTTCAGGTTGGAAGGTGAGCAGTTGGCCCAGTGCTTTGGGTAAAGATTGAGCACTGTGCGCAAAGCTGTCCCAGCCATTCTCGTTCTCTTCAGGCTGAGATTGCAATTGCAACTTTAACTGACTCCCGGCCAGAGTCACTTCAACTTGAATATGGCTACCTGCAGGAAGGTTACGGGTAAAGCGTTCAATCAAGCTAGTCAATGCCTGATCAAGCACTGTTGGATCGCTGACGACAGTAGGCATCCGTTGAGGCAGAGTGACATCCAGAGTCATTTGCCGTTGGCTGGCCTGTTGTTGCCAGCGGGGAATACTTTGCTGGAAGACCTCTGCCAAAGAGGTGCGAATCAGGGACATCGAGGCTGGCTGAGCCGCAGACGTTTCCAGTTCAACCGCCCGGAAGATCAGCCCAAAGCGATCGATCTGTTCGCTGCATTCCCGATCGATAATCCCCAACCGCCGCATTACATCAGGGGGCAAATCAGTCCGCTTCAATAGCGATCGGGTGAGGGTGCGAATGGTCGTTAGAGGAGTCCGTACTTCATGGGCGATCGCCTGCACCAGTTCCACATCCAACCGCTCTGCAGTGGAACTACTGGTATGAACCACCTCTTGCAGCACAGGCTGAGCATTAGCAACCTTGCTATGGCGGCGCGGGGACTTGCATCCCTTGCCATTGGTTGTTCCCTGACTTTCTGTCTTGCGGCTTTCCCCATTGGAGTAAACGTCTTTTTCCCGCTGAGTTCCTGGCACCTCATCCGGCATCTGCTCCAGCATCAAACGGCTGAATTGCATCACCGTTTTGTAATCTGGGGTAACAGGTGGAAAGTGCTGGATCAAATCGTCCAGATGATCCACCTGTGGAGAATTCATCAGCAAAATTCGGGGACGAATTGCACCCCAGGCGTGCTGTACAACTTCTGGAGTGAAGGAAAACAGAAAAGCTGGATCGCCACTCAATGTTTCTCCCAACACCATAATCAGGCTGAAGCGGGGAGTCAATACCAGGCAAAACTGCTCTGCAGCGAGTGGATCACCGGGCAGGAGGGGGAGTACGGGTGGTGTGTAAGCGGTGGCGACAGTCGTTTTATCGACGGGCAACAGTTGAAAGGCCATCCAATTGGGAGAATGGATGGAATGAGCGGCTAATGTCCAGGTGGAAATATGCTGAACAACGTTGGGCTGGCTGAGAACGGGAGCAGGCCCAGAGATCACGATTCCGTGACGGATGGACTCGCCATTCACATCAATGGTGGAAGCCACAGCATCCGGCTCATTCAAAGACTGTTGCAAAAGGATATTCAGGGCTGCGATCGCCCCATACCACTCTCGTTCAGCTCTGAGTTGTCGTAGCGTAGGTGAGCTACCCTGCTGGGGCGGGCTAGTCTCAAACTCAGAGTTTTTGGCGTTGACAGCATACGCTGTATTGGAATTGGCCTGCCCAGAATTGCTGAGGATCCGGGTTGGATCACTCGACGTTAATACTTCACTTAAGGTTGGTAACAACCACTTGGGCACCCGTTTCACCCCCTGTGTCTAAAATTCTGACTGCTGGTAGCATTCCCCACACGAGACGATGGCTTGCTGTCTTCCAAAGGGGTGAAGTCAGTGAGCCAATGTCCTGCTATTACGAGAGTATCTGGAATAAGGAAGAAATGGTAGTCGCTGAACCGAACCGATCAGGTGACGATTTCCGCTTCTCAACAGGTGGGTGTCATTATCCCTGTTCTAACTGATCAAAGCGTCAGGGTGGGGAACTTGCGATCGGGCTTGATCGTCTGCCTGAAACTAAGCGCTGCTGCTAGAAACCCGGTTTTTTCGTATCATTCCCAAGCTTTTTGCATGTTCTTCCAAGAAACCGGGTTTCTTAAGATCATTACATCCAGACATCCAGAGGTTCGCCATGTCACATCAGTCATTGTCAGCTAAATCAGGAAGGCTCAGGCCACCGATTCGCCGCTTGAGCCGAGCAACGGAGATCACTTTCTCCGTATTGTTGCTGCTTGGAAGTACTGCCGCCAGCGCTTTGGCCTTACCACTGGATGGAGAACCTGCCGGCTCAGCGACTCCTCAACCTGCGACTGGACGATCGACCAATCCTGATCAGGACGTGATTGTGAATACAGAACCCTCCTCTCCCGGTTCTACCCGTCCTTCTTACCCAGGTACCAGCACGGGAAACAGTACGGGTACCCGGTTTACCTGCGAGATTAGTAACGGTCAGTACACCGTCATGTATCGCCCAGAAAGCCAACCAGGCCGTTCTTATCCCTGGGCGGTTCCCAGTGCTATGGGTGGCGGTTGGGATTCGGCGCGTCGGTGTAATGAAATCAGTCGGCGATTAGAGTCATACCGACCGGATGGCTTACTGGAAATGCAAACAGGTTTAGAAAATGGGTACAACACAGTGTGTGTAACGACGCAGCGAATTCCCACCTGCCGCATTGTGTTTACCGTTCCTCCCGGCCAGGATTCTGCCTCCACTCGCGATCGCGTCTTCCAGAATCTCACAGTTGCTGATAGTGGTCAGCAAACTCAAGGCGTGACAACTTTCACCAGTACAGGTCAGGGAGGAATTAACGGCATTATTGGCCAACTGGGACGCTGGCTGAATATTGGTGGCTTACCCGGTACCGATTCTGGCCGTTCCTCCGCTAACGGTATCTATCTGCGGCCTTTCCTCGATCGTGCTGATGGTGGCACCGGAACCTACTTGAAACCTGGATTTTCTTCCCAACCCGGACGGAGATTGAATCCAGGAAATTTCCGGTAAGGTTTGAGGGAGCAGGGAATAGAGGGGAAGTGCAGTTGAGTATCTGCACCCAGAACAACGTCAGTCCATAATTTTGGCTCAATCCTGGAGAAGGCTAACAAGCTGTATCAATCTCTACTGATAGAGCAGATCAAATCCGATAAGGTCACTTCAAGTAAGAAGTGTGACCTACGTTACATTGGGATTTCATGCGGGTAGAGCAATTAGAGGCATTTTTAGCCGTGGCGGAAACGGGCAGCTTTCAAAAGGCCGCACAGCAGCGTGGGGTAACTCAATCTGCTATCAGTCGTCAGATTCAGGGGTTGGAAGCGGATCTGGGGGCACCGTTGTTTCATCGGACAACACAGGCCAAGCTGACGATCGCGGGCGATCGCCTGCTGCCTCGTGCCAGAAAAATTTGCCAGGAATGGAAAAATGCTCAGGAAGATATCCGCGATTTATTAGCTGGAAAGCAACCCGAACTCTGTGTCGCGGCGATTCACTCGATTTGTTCCTATCATTTGCCTCCCATCTTGCAGCAATTTTGTCGAGACTATCCCGATGTGCAATTGCGGGTGACGGCTCTGGGCAGCGATCGCTCCTTAAAAGTGCTGAAGGATGGCCTCGTCGATCTGGCGATCGTCATGAACAACCGCTTTCTCACGGCCAGTCCAGATCTGGTGATTCAAGTCCTGTATGAAGAGCCAATTAAAGTGCTGGTCGCAGCGACCCATCCTCTGGCACACTATAAAGCCGTGCCCTGGGCGGAATTGACTCAATATCCCCAGGTGGTCTTTAAAGATGGGTATGGTATGCAGCGAATTGTTCAGGAACAGTTTGAACGGCGAGGTGCAACATTGCGGGCGGTACTGGAGTTGAACACGCCCGATGCCTTTCGGGGAGTGGTAAGACAGGGAGAACTGGTTGCCCTCCTCCCGGAAACGGCGCTGGTCGATGCCTACGCCGATCCCTCCCTGGCAATTCGTCCGATCGAATCTACGGTTCATGCCGATGCAGGAGCCAATGAAGCGGAATTATCCGATCCACCCCTGACCCGGCAGGTGGTGATGGTGACAACGCGCGATCGCTTGCAGATTCCTCCCATTCAGCATTTCTATACCCTTGTGACAGAACAACTGCCGCAAAGTGTCCGTTCCCATCCCCTGTCTACAGTTGCGATCGAAGGTTAAGGGAGAACTAGCAATGAGTCACACCTTTAGAGCACTCCTGCGGAAAGTTGGGAGTGGCCCCCATACAGGAGAAAAGCTCACCCGTGAGGAAGCAGCTACGGCCACTCGCTTGATGCTGTTACAGGAAGCCACCCCCGCCCAGATTGGCGCATTTATGATCGCCCATCGGATGCGCCGACCTACGGGTGAAGAATTGGCCGGGATGCTGGATGCCTACGAAGAACTCGGCCCCCAATTGCAACCAATTCAGTCTTCCCGCCCAGTAACGGTGTTAGGCATTCCCTACGATGGTCGTACTCGTACTGCTCCCCTCGGCCCCCTTACAGCCCTGGTGCTGGCCACGGCTGGATGTCCGGTCATTTTACATGGGGGCGATCGGATGCCCACCAAAGAAGGTGCCCCCCTGATTGAGTTCTGGCAGGGGTTAGGTG
>JBBIQC010000106.1:5339-10387 GCA_037442585.1 Oscillatoriales cyanobacterium bin_317 | reverse complement strand
ATTTTGAATTGAATTGTTCTGAATCGATTTTGGATTTTGGATTTTGGATTTTGGATTGATCGTGGCAAAGTACCCAACTTTCCAGAGCGGGGGTGGCGGATCCCAGCAGGAGGGGGCAGTTTTCCAGTTCGGCTCGCCATTGAGCGACGGTGCGGGCGTGATAGCAGGGAGCAGGCTGATCTTGCTTGAAACTACTGTCATGTTCTTCGTCCAGGATGATCAGACCGAGATTGGAGAGGGGGACAAAGATGGCCGATCGCGTGCCAATCACCACCTGGCTTTCTCCCTTGAATAACTGTCGCCAGGTATCGTACCGTTCTCCATCAGATAGGGCACTGTGGTAGACGCAAACTTGAGCGCCGAAGCGGGCACGAAAGCGATCAGTGAGTTGCGGCGTTAAGCCAATTTCCGGCACCAGCACCAGCGCAGATTTTCCCTGTTGGAGGAGGGGCGCGATCGCTTGCAGATAAATCTCCGTCTTGCCAGACCCGGTGACTCCATGCAACAGAACTTGATTGAAGCCACTCAGGGCCAGTAGTTGCTCCAATACCGCAGATTGATCCGGGGTGAGGGACTTTGGGGTGTCAGCAACGATCGTTCCAGATGTATCCGATCGCAGCACTTCCTGAGGTTGAATGGTGAGATAGCCTTTCCGGGCCAGACTTTTCAACGTTGCAGAACTGGTCTGACATTCCTGTAATACATCGGTTAACCAGCGCTCTCCGCCCTGCCGTTTGAGTACCTGCAAAATTTCCTGCTGACGGGCACTCAGGTCATCCAGAGCAAAGGGTTGTGAGGTTAGGGTGACGGCTTGCCGTTGCTTCGGACGGACAGGAGTGGGCGCTTCCAGGTAACTTTCGACCCAACCTGCTTTCAACAGTTCCTGCAAGCCGTGATAGGCTCCCGGAACCTGGCGCTGCAGGTGTTGCCAGCTATAGTTTCCGGTCTTGCTGGATTGGAGCAGGGAAAGGAGGTGTTGGGCGGGAGGGGAAAGAGGGGGGAGTGGAGGGTGGTCTGTGAGGCGGATGCGGCGTTGCGATCGGGCTAACAATCCCGGAGGAAGGGCGACGCGAATGACGGCCATCAGGGAGGTGCCGTAGTAAGCGGCAACTTGTTTGAGCAGGCTCCAGTAGCGGGGGGAGAAGAAGCCTGCGTGGACGATCGCGTCAACGGCTCGCACCTGCGCTAACTCTAGTCCTTCGGGAAGGTGGGTGGGGCAGTCGATGGCGATCGCGCCTACCTGCTGACTACCAAAGGGGACACTCAGAATATCTCCCGGTTGCACCGTTAGATCGGGGGGCACCTGATAGGTATACAGCCCTTGAGCGCCAGGACAATCCACCAGCACCTCTACCCAGTGTTGAACAGCGGAGAGGGATGCTTCTGAAAGCCTGAAAGTATTTTGAGAATGGGCCACTTGACTTGACATGGCGGCAACCTTTACGCCGGGGCAGAAAAACCTGTTTAGACAGAATACACGGTAAGGAGTAGCCTGTGATCCGTACAGGTCAATGTCATAGCCCGTTTATTCTAGTGCAAACCAGTCAAGCACTTCTTCTGCCTGCTACCTTTGCCGCCAATTAGGCGATTTCCCCAAAAGTTAATCTCCGCAAATCATAGGGGCACAACATTCGGCTGTTCCCCTCTGACAAAAGGTGAAAATCCTTGCCCAGATGCTAAGCCCGTACAAGGGGAATATCCTTCTCAGAAATCTCCTGATTTGGTATTAAACCTTGTCCAAGTCCAGAACAGTCGTTTCTCTGATCGGAAAACTCCAGTTCTCTAGCTGGACTTGGTTTAGTTCCCACAATCCGGCGGCAAGATTTCAGGTTTCAGAATCTGTTGAATGTGCTCCAGGATCTGGGTAGCAAGTTGTTCTGGAGGAAATTGGTTATCTGACTGAATTTGCACATCGGCCTGGGCGTAGAGCGATCGCCGCTGCTCCATCAAGTCTGACAAACGGGTTGCTAAATCTGCGGTTTGGAGTAGGGGACGGGTGGTGTCTGCTTCCAGACGGTGCTGTAATACCGGAATGGGAGCGTCCAGCCAGACAACAATTCCGTGACGCAGGTAGCTCCAGTTGGCTTGCCGCAGGACAATCCCCCCACCTGTAGCAATCACTAAACATTTATAGGCGGACAGTTGGGATAACACCTGAGTTTCCAGGTCCCGAAAAGCGGCTTCTCCCTGCTCGGCGAACAGATCGGCGATCGTTTGTCTGGCGGCTTGCTCAATCACAGCATCGGTATCGAAAAACTGGTAGCCCAACTGGTGGGCTATCTCTCGGCCTACGGTGGTCTTGCCCGTTCCCATCATGCCGATTAAGTAAATATTGGTGCCCTTTAAAGAATCCTTCACAAGTTTCGTTACTCTACCCCTGTGGCAACAGCGTTCTTGTTCTCCATGATAAAGCGAGGAGTTGGGGCTTACGGTACAGGTCTCCAGAGTCAAATTGTTTTGTCGGAGCTGCCACTAACGAGCAGATTACCATCGGGACTGAATGTCACCGATCGCACAGAATCCGTGTGCCCAACCAGGCGGCAGAGCCGTTTTCCGGTTTGCGGATTCCACAATTCAATCTCTTTGTTACCCCCACTGGCCAGTAGTTGACCATCGGGACTGAAGGCGACTGAGACACTGCCCTCTGTCTGACTGGCCAGGGTGTTAATCAACTTGCCCGTAGCCGGATCCCAGAGCATCAGTTGGGACATAAAGGGGCCGTAGTGGTCGTGGATGAAACAGGCTTTCTCAAGAAGGGCAACCAATCGGTCGGAGTGCAACGGCAATACAGTGGTACTGCTGGACGGATTGAGAATTGTCAGATTGGGGTGTTTTTAGTTATGCCACCCCAAACGGATACACGTTTTTAGACCGAGAACTGTACCTACCCAAAAGTTGGACTGACGACCCAGCGCGTTGTCAGCAGGCGGGTGTCCCCGCAGGGGTTGAATTTGCCACCAAGCCCCACCTGGGACGACGGATGTTACAACGCTTGTTTGAGACTCAGGTTCCGTGTGCCTGGGTCAGTGGAGATGAAGTCTATGGCAGTGACCACCTGTTGCGGTTATGGTTAGAAACTCAGGGCCAAGCCTATGTCCTTGCAGTTTCCATCAAAGAACCTTTATGGATTGGCTATCAGCAATATCGAGCGGATCAGGTAGCCGCTAACCTGGCTACTACCGATTGGGTCAGACTCAGTTGTGAAGATGGCACCAAAGGCCCTAGAGAGTATGATTGGGCCAGGGTTGCATTCAATTGTCCGACGACACCAGATTGGCAACGCTGGTTGTTAGCAAGCAAGGAACAACAAGAGCAGACGGATGGATTGATCCGACAACCCGGTGGGGGGCAAAAGCGGATTGAGGAGAAGGATCCCTCTGTGCTTCAAGCGCTAGAATCGTTGCTTGAACCGATGAGTCGCGGAGATCCGCAATCACTGCTGCGTTGGACTTGTAAGAGTGTGACCAAACTGGCAGAACAACTGCGGGCAATGGGGCACCCAATCTGTCCCAAAACCGTGCATACTTTGCTGCGCTCAATGGGGTATAGCTTACAAAGCAACTTGAAGCGACACGAAGGAGGGGAGCATCCAGACCGGGACAAGCAATTTCAGCATATTGCCCGAAGAGTCACTCAATTTCAACAGTGCCATCGACCAGTTATTTCAGTAGACACGAAGAAAAAAGAACTGGTTGGAAATTTCAAGAATGCGGGGCAAGAGTGGCAACCAGAAAAACAACCTGTTGCAGTCAATGTTTACGATTTCAAAGATGATGAACTGGGCAAAGTCATTCCTTATGGAGTGTACGACCTGTCGTTCAATCAAGGATGGGTCAGTGTTGGCATTGATCATGACACGGCAGAATTTGCGGTTGAGTCGATTCGGCATTGGTGGTATCAGATGGGACAACCCCTTTACCCTCGCAGCGAAGGGTGCAAGATCTCAGAGATCCTAGAATTTGGCTTGCAACCCAGGGTGAATCCGACTGATTGCTAATGGAGAACCCTCAGCCTCAGAAATCGCTTGAGGTTGAGAGGTCAGCGCTAACTGTCGGAGCAGATCATCGGATTGATCCACAACCCTGACATTATCGGCGAAGTTAAAGCTGACAGTGGTTTGGGAAGAAGAGACAACAGTAGGAGTAGGTCTGGATGTTAAGGCTTCAAGATTGACTGGGTTGGATAGTACGACTGCATTAACCACTGAATTGGATGTGGGAGGTTGAATCGGTTGGTTAGATTGAGGCGGCTGAATGGGTTGACTTGGCTGCGTGGGTTGACTTGGCTGCGTGGGTTGACTTGGCTGCGTGGGTGGAGTGGGCAGGCCGATTGCTGCTTGAGGAACGTTGATCGCACCACTTGTAATTGTGACTTCAACATTGGTGGTGGTTCCAGGAATTTGTTCCCCATACCAAAAAACTTGTCCATTAGTCCGCAAGGCTGTGCCAGTCAGGGTCACCACACGGTTGTCTACAGTGGCGACATCGCCGTTAGTCAGCGCAATGGAACCGTTGGCGATCGCGTGCATCAAAACGGCTTGATTCGTACCATCAAGAAGCTGGAGATCGCCGATGCCTGGAGTTGCAGCCAGGTCGGGAAGGGTAAGAGTGAGGTTCGTAGTTCCTTGAGGGGTCAGAAGGGAATTAATGGTGACCGTTCCGGCCTGACCATTCGTCGGTACGCTAATGGTGAAAGAACCACTACTAATCGGGATCGACACTGAAGAAGCAGGATAAGCGCTGACGTTGGCCTGCGGAATGGCTAGACTTCCGGCCTGCACCGCATAGTTAACCACAACTCCAGCAGCCGTTGGCAGCATTGGAGAGGCCGCCGCTCCTGAAACGGTGCCCAAACTTTGCAGTTTCAAATAACCATTGGTAAAGTTGGCTGTCCGACCATCATTTAAGCTGGCACTACCTACTACAGCACCAAAGTACATGCCAACTGGAGTATTGGTAGTGATGGTAGGAGCTATAGCCGCAGCGGGAAGAGGTACGCTGGTAATGTTAATAGTGCCAGCAGGGCTGAGGAGAGTCATGGGAGTCGCT
>JBBIQC010000106.1:0-5317 GCA_037442585.1 Oscillatoriales cyanobacterium bin_317 | reverse complement strand
ACCTGTGCCTTGCAGCGCAAAACTGCCATTTGAGACAGGAATAGCAACAAATTGAGCAGCAGCGGGTAGAGACGCGATCGTCGTAATACTTAACGCGCCCAACGACATCACGGAACAACGAATGGCACACTTCATGAAGAATCTCCCTGGCAACAGTAAATAACTCAAGCAAAATCCTATAAACAAGCAAGCAAAACTGACCTCTCTGCCCTGGTAAGTGCTACCTGCATAAACAGAAGCAGCGTATTGTGATGGAGTTCAATGAATTGGAGGGTATCTGCACCCATCACCCAGAACGTTTAGAAACTTGCGTCGATGGGTTCTCAACAATTCCCAAAGGGGAACTTCCCCTTAAATCTACTGACTTAGAGGTTTGGATAGGCAAAGGACCCGTGAAGAACGTATGTGGTTCGTGTAATTTTCCTGATAAATTCAACTTTATATGGGAAATTACGGAGCAACAGGTTGTGTGATCTCGTAAAAGTCCAGCTTTTGTCGATCGCTAGATTCCCTATCTGGCAGCCACCTGAAGAAAAATCCTTCTACAAAAAATCCTCCTCATCCTGACTTCCAGCAAGATCAGAAGGATTGGTAAAAAAATTACAACTGCGATCGCGTCACGACGATGGATGAAGAGTTAGAACGTGAACGAGGTTCGCAGGACACCAATGACAATCGTGTCGCTGCTATTGGTTTGCACCGGATTAAACAGCACCAGTACACCGGGAGTGACGCTGATATTATCCGTTAAGCGCCAGCGATAAAAGGCTTCTACATGCACTGTCGAACCGGGTTGCCCGCCGCAGGCTCCCCCTGTTCCAGAAATGGCACTGGGAACATTCAGTGTACAAACCCCATTCTGCCGCAGATTACTGCTGATAATTTTGGGCGGCTGACCGACATAGATGCCACCCAGGTTCCCTTTGCCAAACAGGTCAGGAAAATTCAGAAAAGCCATCCAGTTCGTGGTTTCTACATTGCCGCTAAAGCCAGGATTTTGTACCTCTGAGTTGGTGTAACCAAACCAGCCGCCTAAGGTAACACGGGGAGAAATTCGCCAGGATACCGTTGCACCTACGGCATTGGTCGAGAAGCGGGAACCGACAAAACCAATTAAATCGTCTCCTACTCCCGTGTTTAAGAAGGCATTGGTGGAATAGGAGCGGAGGTAGTAAGCGGTCAGGTCTACACGGGGAATGGGGGTGAGGGCCAGTTGAGCGCCGATCGTATTCGGGCCATTAAATAAACCTGCTCCTGGGGACGGATCGGAGGCTGATCTAAATCCATTGCCAGCGGAGTAGACAGCCTGTAAGCTGGCCCAATTAGCGATCTGCCAGTCAAACCCAATTCCCGATCGTGTATTGCCTAAACCAATAATGGGGTTCCGTTGAGCAAACGCAGAAATTGGTCCCTGTCCGGCACTTTCATAGCGGTTTGGCCCCCGAAAGACAGTAATCGGATTGACATCCTCGGTGCCCACAATGAAGGCCAATCTGTCACCCACCAGGAAGCGATAGGTCAGGTCGCTGAGGCGCAGGTTGTTATTCGTATTCAGTTCATATCCCAAACGAGTATAGGTGTCATTCAGGAAGAAGGGTGGGTTATTGAATCCGGCTCCGGTATTGATGTTGCCTGACTGTAAGCCAATCAGCAGGAAATCACGGGCACTGAACGAGGTAACCAGGCTCAGTTGGGCGTTGTAGCCAAAGGTGAAATTGGTGGCCGGATCGGGGGTGTCTGGAATGCCATTGCGGGGATTCAGGTCAGCGGTATTCTTACCTCGTCCCTGAATGCCAAAAATGACCTGCCCAAACAGTTTGGTGGTAGTGCTAAATTGCTGCTTCTCCAACGTTGCCGTACGAACTTCCAGGGCATCGACCCGACCTCGCAGGGAAGCGAGTTCTGCAGCAAATTCTTCTTGCAGCCGTTTGACGGTTTCCAGATCTTCTTTGCGGACGAAATCAGCCGTCGCCGCCGCAATCAATTCCTGAATTTTATCCAGGCAAGCATTTAGGCCCGCCGCAAATTCCCAACGGCTGAGGGCACGGTTGCCACGATAGGTTTTGTCAGGATAACCCACAATGCACCCATACCGTTCTACCAGAGACTTCAATGCCTGATAGGCCCAATCTGTTGGTTTCACATCAGATAACTGGGAAACCGAGGTGACTTGTTCCATCGCATCTGAGGGGCTGTCTGCTAAACCTGCAACGGTTGCCATGCGATCGCCAATAGGGCCAGATTCCTGTTTGGCTGCCGTCGTGCCAGCCAGGTGTTCAGCGAGAGCTTGCTGACGAGATGCCTGAAGTTTCGGTGTAGCTTCTGCAATGAATTGAGCTAAAGGAATTCCATTGGAGCGGTTTGTGTCAATTTGAGGGGATGACTGTCCCTGATCAGAGGAGAAAGAGATTATTGGCTGATTCTGAAGCAAACCATCCGAGTGTGAGGTAGGTAGGGCCTGAAAATTCAAAAGTGGATCCGTGCTGGGTTGCTCGGCGCTAGAAGTGTGTGAATGAGTAGGTGCTTCTAAAGCCAGAGCTGCCGGCATAGAAGCCGTTGCCATGAGGCAAGCCAAACTTGCGAAGGTCGTACTGGATAATAAAAGACGTTGAATTAAAGTGGGTTTCATTAGTCGCTTCACTCTCTCACAACAGCTCGGGTCAGTCAGAGTTAATGTTCCCAGTTCTGACTTCTCCTACACGATCCATCAAACCTGCGATCGGAAACCTAATCCGTGGAATTTATAAAACTTTTACAGAGTTTTTTCTGGGTTAGGTGCTGCTGCGGGTTCAGAGAAACCCACCTTGTCTGACAGAAGCAGAGAGCCACTCAGAAAAATAAAACACTCCTCTTCGATAAAGAAGTTCATAATATTTTTGGTTAAATCAAATCCAGATAGCAACCCGGAACTTACGGCTCAACAATCCTGACCTTCTGCGTCCGACCTCCTGCCTGTTTAAGCGATAGAATAGTACAGATATTCTACTAATCTGGTATGGTTCAGTACACGCTGGTACAAAGCCCGGAAACTATTTTTACAGTTCCTGGGAAAGATTCGCCCAAAGCCCGTGAGAAGGCAATGGATCAGTTGATGCAATTTATGGATGCTGGTAAGCTGCCGACTGAACTTGCCGATGGATTTAGTCCTCAACAGTTTATTGAAGTGAAAGAACCCACCATTGCCAATGCCAGTGATGATGATGCCATTACTCAGGCGGTACAAGTCCTGAGCAATCTGGCCACCCTGAAGCTGAAGCTACAGGACTCTCGCGCTGAAGCCATGCAGGTACGTGCCAAAATTGATGTGCTGTTCAGCGATGATCCAGTTGATGAGGCCGAAATTGCCAGCTTGAAAGAAGGTTTTAAAGCCTTGAAAACCTACGCCCAGGCTAATTTGAAATATCGGGAAGCCAGAGCACAGGCAGAACACGCTCGCTCTGTGCTGGAACAGGCGTTGAACGCTTCAGAGCCAGACAAAACCGGAGAGCCAAAAACCTCTAAGCAATAGAGCCATTAGCAGTAAAAAAGTAAGAAGCCTGCCTATCAAATAAGGCAGGCATGGTTTCCAATTTCTCTACTCACTCAACGAATACTAATCCAGGTAGCCCATCAATACCGCGGGTTCAGGATCATCCTCGTTGGGGGCAATGGGACGATTGCCAGGGAGCATGGAGGCTTCCAGCAGTTCGTGCGGACTCGCCATAATCGGCCGATGGCCGGGTAGCATAGCACCCTCTACAGCCCTAAATCCACTGTCAAAAATGGGACGATCGCCCGGCAGCATATCCAGCACTCTCACGCTACTGGCTTCAATGGGACGACCATTTAAATAGGATCCGGCCAGCACCAAATGACTGACTGCGATCGGGCGCACCCCTGCTACAGAAATGGTTTCTGCAACCTCAATTTCACTGGGCATCACAGGCCGATCCCCAACCATTGCAACAGGTTGGTGCAGGGCGATCGAAGACAGTTCAGAACCACCTTCTTGAACAGGCCGAGTTGTGATTTGAACCACGTTATCTGCGCTCATAGAATCTCCACCGTTTGTTTTCGCACTATCCGGCTTTACTGCCTGCTCCTCAACCACTTCGCTGACTTCTGATGCAGCTTTGGTAGAGCGGGAAGAACGAGCTTTTTGGCCAGAGGTTTTAGATGAGTCTTCAGTTGCCTTCGCCGTATTATCAGCAGTCATGGCGGATAGCTCCTTAAGCAATTTGTTAACGCCAGGAATACACCTGATTCCTTACCAGCTTTGTCTATATAAGCCTGTTGTTGATTAAGCTTGATTGCCCCAAACGGGTCAGCCAGCCTTTCCAACAATATCCGTAAATCTTAAATAATAATTATAAATGGAAGCGACAACGGAAAATCCTTAGATTCATCGAGAAAAGCTGTAGACCCTATTGGATTAACTAATCAATGAAATGGGAGCACAGATCCCTCTGTACTCCCACGTTTACAGTTCTAAACTCGGGCTGCAATTTTAGCTTCCTTCGCCGTTAGACGTTCATAGGTCGCCCGCATCTTTAAGCCCGTTAGCACCTGGAACAAACCCGTACCGTTGTTAGAACCTGGATAGTCCCGGTGTTGCAACAGTAACTCAGTCAATTCACCGTTATACTTGGCCGACGTATTGCTCAGGTGTTGTTCGATGTAAATCACTTCTTCCAGGCGATCGAACTGACCATCGACTTCCAGCACAGAAACTCCATGACCATAGTAGGTATCGGGGCCGTAGTGCATCCGAATTCCGGGATAAGAGCAGGTCAGCTTACGACCACAGGGGATCCAATCGATCGTCGAACCTTCATCAAACAGATAAGCGGGTTCAAACCCTTCCACCTCATCCCGCTGAATCATTTGCACACGCAGGACTTTGCGCTCCTGATCGTTTTGAATCAGCTTCGTCGGCAATACCTGAATCACCACATCCGCAAATCCTTTTTGGGGGTCGATGTAAGCCTCAAAATCTGGACGACGGGAGTTAATGGCCGCCAGCACATCCTCATAGGTGTGGCCCCGTTCAGACATATCCCGCTGGATCTTCCAGGCGATTTTCACTTCATCACTGATAGACGCTGAAGTCGAGTAATGCCCGAACTCGCTCATCATACAGAGGGTGAAGTCCTTCAATCACTACAATGTGATTTGGCTCTACTAGTTCGGGTGGATCGATGCAACCTGTTTCATGGTTGTAGATGGGCTTGTTGATTGTTTCGCCGCTCTTCAGGGCTTTGATCTGCTCATACATCAGATCAAAGTTATTGGCCTTGGGATTGAGAGCGGTAATCCCGGTTTCCTTTCGTTGCTTCCG
>JBBIQC010000105.1:0-10426 GCA_037442585.1 Oscillatoriales cyanobacterium bin_317 | reverse complement strand
GTCTCAGTTTAGCTTATTACAAGCCAAGGCCAAAGGCGCAGATATCCGTATGGTGTATTCGCCATTAGATGCCCTGGAAATTGCGAAAGTGAATCCCGATCGCCAGGTTGTCTTTTTCGCCATTGGCTTTGAAACCACCGCACCCAGTACGGCGCTAACCGTCTTGCAGGCAGAATCGGCAGGCATAGAAAACTTTAGCCTGTTCTGCAACCACGTCCTCGTCGTACCTGCCCTGGAAGCCTTGCTCAGTAATCCGGATTTGCAACTGGATGGCTTCGTGGGGCCGGGTCATGTCAGTATGGTCATTGGCACAGCACCTTATCAAGTCATTGCCCAGAGATACCATAAACCGCTGGTGGTGTCCGGCTTTGAACCCTTAGATTTGCTGCAAGCGATCTGGATGGTGCTGCAACAGTTAGCCGATGGCCGTTGTGAAATCGAAAATCAGTACACTCGCTTTGTCCAGGCAACTGGCAATGCGGTCGCTCTAGAGGCCATGCAGCGAGTCTTTCAAGTGCGCGATCACTTTGAGTGGCGCGGGTTAGGAGATATTCCTCATTCTGGCCTCAAGATGCGTCCAGAATACGCCCAATTTGATGCTGAAGCCAAATTTACCCTGCCTCACCGTCAAGTGGCGGATCACAAAGCCTGTGCCTGTGGAGAAATCCTCAAAGGACTGAAGAAGCCCTGGGAATGCAAAGTTTTTGGCACTGCCTGTACCCCAGAACACCCGATCGGAGCCTGCATGGTGTCCTCCGAAGGTGCCTGTGCCGCTTACTACAAATACGGTCGCCTATCATTGGAGACAAAAGCTAAACCAACCCCCGTCGCTGCCAGTTTTGTGGGGATTAGGAGTTAGGGATTAGGACAGAATTACCAGCATCTTCATTGGTATTCACTTCGCCTGATCCCCAATTCCTAGTCCCCGATCCCCAATCCCCAATTCCTAATCCCCGATCCCCCTATGAACCTCCCATCTCCCCAATCCAACTCTGGCCGATCGCCCTCCTGCCGCCCACCCAAAATTCGGGATCCCGAGATCACATTAGCTCATGGCAGCGGCGGCAAAGCCATGCGGGATCTGATTGCAGACATTTTCGTCGGTAGTTTTGAGAATCCGGCTCTGGCTCCCTTAGAAGATCAGGCCCGCTTTGACCTGGCAGACTTGATGCAACGGGGCGATCGGCTTGCCTTCACCACAGATTCCTATGTGATTGATCCATTATTTTTTCCCGGTGGTGACATTGGTAGCCTTGCCATTAATGGCACAGTGAACGATTTAGCCGTCAGTGGTGCAACCCCACTGTATCTCACCTGCAGTGTAATTTTGGAAGAAGGACTCCCTGTAGAAACTTTGCGGAGAATCGCTGACTCGATGAAACGAGCCGCGATCGTGGCGGGAGTACAAATCGTCACAGGAGACACCAAAGTCGTGCAACGCGGTGCTGCTGACAAGGTCTTCATCAACACTGCCGGAATTGGTGTGATTCGCTCCCAGGTTTCTCCCTCGGCTCAGCAACTGCAACCAGGAGACGTGGTACTTGTCAATGGCCCCTTGGGCGATCATGGGGCAACCATTCTCCTGGCACGAGATGAACTTGCACTATCCACTAATATTCATAGCGATTGTCAGCCCTTAAATGGTTTGATCGATACCATTCTGGATGTTTGCCCTGAAGTTCGGGCGATGCGCGATGCGACTCGCGGTGGTCTAGCTACCGTTCTAAATGAGTTTGCCAGCAGTTCCCAAGTGGGTATTCGGATTCATGAAGCCAGTTTGCTCATTCATCAGGAAGTCAACGGAGTTTGCGAACTGTTGGGACTGGATCCGCTGTACCTCGCTAACGAAGGTAAACTGGTAGTAGTTGTACCTGAAAATCGGGCCAAAGCCGTCCTGACAGCTATGCGATCGCATCCCGCCGGACATCAAAGCTGCATCATTGGTGAAGTGATTGCGGCACCCAGCGAAGTCGTTTTATTAAAAACAACCTTTGGCACCGAACGAGTTGTGGATATGCTGGTTGGCGATCAACTACCTCGCATTTGTTAATCCACACAAATTTCATATCACTCTACCTGCCTTTCTACCCTCAATTCCTAATCCCCACCCCCCACTCCCTGATCTCCGATCTCCGATCCCTGATCCCCAAACTCCAATCCCCCACCTATGCACGAACTAGGAATTACTCAAAACATCGTCACGATCGCAGCAGAATATGCCAATGGCAATCCAGTCAAACGAGTCACGCTGGAAATTGGCCAACTAACTGCTGTGATGCCCGATGCTATTCGTTTCTGCTTTGATGTCTGTAGTCAGGGAACTGCGTTAGCAGGTGCATCCCTGGAGATTATTGAAACCCCAGGATTAGGCCGCTGCCGACGCTGTGGCTGGGAAATTGCTTTAGATGCCCCCTTCGGAGTTTGTGAATGCGGTTGTCAGGATTTGCAAATTATTCAAGGCGAAGAACTGTTGATTAAGCAACTGGAAATGGAGGATGTATGTGTATAACCTGTGGTTGTTCAGATGATAGTCACCCTACGCTAACTAACTTGCAAACCGGAGTCACGGAAGCGATCGCTGCTGCACCGGAACATGACGAACATACGCATATCCTTCCCGACGGCTCCATCATCACCCATACCCATACCACTCACACTACTCATACTCACTCCTCCCATTCTCATCCGCACCGCCCCATCTCCCCCTCCCTCCATTCCCCTATCCCTTCCCATCAGGCTGAGTCTTATCCAGTAGTCACTCAACTCCATGCCGCCCTGCATGGAAATACCATTGAGCTAGAACACAAAATTCTGGCAAAGAATGATCTGATTGCCGCTCAAAATCGAGGTTGGCTGAAGGGCCGTAACATTCTCGCCCTGAATCTGGTCAGTTCACCTGGAGCTGGCAAGACAACTCTGCTAACCCGCACCATTACCGATCTGCAACACCGAATTCCCATGACTGTGATTGAAGGGGATCAGGAAACTGCCAACGATGCTCAACGGATTCAAGCCACGGGATGCCCGGTGGTGCAGGTAAATACGGGAACAGGCTGCCACCTGGAAGCGGCCATGATTGAACGGGGATTGCAAACGTTGAATCCACCCATGAATTCTCTCCTGATGATCGAGAATGTCGGGAATCTGGTGTGTCCGGCGTTGTTTGACTTAGGGGAACACGCTAAAGTCGCCATCCTTTCGGTCACAGAAGGAGAAGATAAGCCAATTAAGTATCCTCATATGTTCAAAGCCAGTCAGGTGATGATTCTCACAAAAGTCGATTTATTGCCTTACCTCCGCTTTGATGTCGATCGCTGCATCGCTTATGCTCGTCAGGTCAATCCAGCGATCGCAATTTTTCAGGTTTCTGCAACTACGGGAGAAGGATTATCTGAGTGGTACTCCTGGCTGCAGGAAAAATTGCAATAGGGGATGATCATGCGAGAGTGGGATGATGGGGGAATGCGAAGATCCAACAGTTACACCCAAACTCCTGACTTGGGGAAGTCCCCCGGATCTAGACTTTGGGTTGTACCAGGATGTGTGTACACAGTAGCTTAAAAAAGGGGGAACCGAACCAAAAACGGTTTGCAGTTCCCCTTTTTAAGGGCGATTTAGGGGGATCGAGCACAGATTTTAACCTTGTCCAAGTCCAGAACCGTAGTTTCTCTGATCGGAAAACTCCAGTTCTCTAGCTGGATTTGGTTTTGTCGCCAAAACGAATGTATTTTCGATCTACTGATTCTTAAAGTTTGTAGCCAATCCGCCGCAACAGATCCTGACGCGCTTTCACATCTTCAGCACTCTCTACCCCCTTTGGCAAGAAGCCATCCACAACCCCTAAAATGCCTCTTCCCTGGGCAGTTTCGGCAACAATCACTTCCACCGGATTGGCAGTAGCACAGTAAATGGTACAAACCTCCGGACATTGCTTGATGGCATTGAGAAAATTGATCGGGTAGGCTTGCCGAAGCAGGATGATAAAGCTATGCCCTGCTGCGATCGCCTGAGCATTTTTGATGGTCGCCTGTTGCAGGGTTTCATCATTGCCGACCGATCGAATTAAACAGGGACCAGACGCTTCACAGAAGGCAATCCCGAATTTCACCTGAGCAGAGGTACCAACCATGATCTCATAGAGATCTTCGATCGTCTTAATAAAATGGGTTTGCCCCAGGATGAGATTACACTCTTCAGGAATTTCCAACGGTACAGATTTGAATTCCATAGGTCGTGCCCCTTTATGTAAAGAAATATTCTAATTATTAGAACAGATCTAAATATTAGGTACACTTTTGTCATTATTTAGATTTTCTTAAGTTTCCTCGCTCATGACTATCCTGCCAGGTACCCCTGTCAAGCTGCCCAACGGTCGAGATGGCGTTGTTATCCCATCCTCTCGGATCACTCCAGGACGGGTTTTAGTGAAAGTAAAAACAGGACGACGGCGCTGGTTTCGAGTCGATGAATGTATTCCGTTCATGCACCAGTTGCTCACATAACTGTTGAGCGACTTCTGGCATCGCTTTCATCCAAGCGGGAGAAGTTGCGTAAGCTGAGGACAATACTGCGAGTCTTGGTGCTTCAAGGGGCATTACTCTGCTTTACGTTGCTCCCGGTCAAAGACTCAATTTGTAATTCAATTCGGTCGTTAGCCATTCGGTAAACATCCGATTGAGAATTTCTTGATGCCGTTCTGACGTTATTTCGGCGGGAATGAACTCTTCTACCATAAATAGATGGCTGGCTTGCTCCATCAGAAACGGGCCAATCACATTACCGGGAGTGGCACTAAATACCAACGCTGATACATCCGGTTTTAGATTCCAGCGATAAAACTTTCCTTCATAGCCACATTGCAGCCGACGCTGTAAGTCGATGTCATAAATATGAGCGGCTTCATAAAAACTGATCTCTGCCTCTTGAATCTGATAGTAAAGTTCTTGAGCCAGTTTTTCGTAAGGAACCACAATCCGATAAAGGGAAACCTGATCAAAATCGGCTTGATGTTCTAGAAAGTATTTTTCTGCTTCTTGCTCAAATAAGTTTTTTGCCAGTTTTTCAGCCAATAAGCGATCGCGAATTCCCGCTTCCCAATCTTCTGCTGTAATGACCTGATCGTTTAACCAGGCAAACGTATCACTGGCTCGGAACAACCGTTTTTCATAGCGCAGTTGATCAGCCACAGTTTGAATTTCTTCCGGTGTGACATGGATTCCCCGCTCAACCACAGCTTTGTCAATAATTTGCTGATAGAGAATTCTCTGACAAACTTCTTTTAATTGAGTATTTTTTTTGAGGGTAGAAATAATTTCCTCTGGTTGGATATTTCCACCTTTAAAGGTAATCATTTTCCTGTACCCCTGGTTGCGGTAATTTGAAGACCGACCCCTGATTGTTCACAGTTTGTTCACAGTGCATTGGCGATCGCAGTTTGCCTCGCTCCTAAAATTGTACTACCAGAAGCTAAAGGGCATCAATGAGCGATTGCGTCCTGAATATCCAAATAAACTTGCTCCTGAGCCATTAATGGCGATCAGGATCGGCATTGTGATATTCATTGAAATGGCTGTATTACCGATCGATGTCCCTCCCAGGTTGATATTAGAAGCTGAAGAGGCTGGATAAATTGCTAAAGACTGTAACAGAGACTGAAAAAGGATCGGAAAACTGCTATTACTTTGTCTGGAGCGACCCCCTTCTAAATCACAAGCTTCGGTAAGCTCTTCCGTATAAGCAATATCAGAAATAATCATTTCTACCCTCCTAGTTGGAATTTTGATTTAGTAAAGTGGGCAGTATGAATCGCCTCCAAAACTAAGTTAAAGCCTGAAGTACCTGCTTTCAAGACTGCCCACACCAGGCAAAGATTTACTACAGAAAGAATTGGCATAGGGTGAGTCGTATAGATGGCTGGCAAAACTGAATGATTCGATTTGTTAGCCTTACTCACCCTATTAACTTCGCACTTACCTTGCTTCATTGATCTTCGGGTCTGGGTTAAATATTTAAGGCAGACCTAAGCCAATAAAGCTGACACCTAGACTGCAGATGTCTACCTTAGCTGCACCAGTCATTGTGGTACTGCCGCCAGATCCAGATGCAGACAATGTTCCCATTTCAATCGCATGGTAATCCCAGGTTGTCAGGCTGGCTCCGATGTCATATCCACCTTCGAGATGGTTGGACTTATCTGCAAATTCTTGATAGTTGATGTCAGAGATAATCATAATGTCCTCCTTAACTTGAACCGTGTGGAACATGAACTAAGCTGTTCCAATTGCAAAGATGAATTACAGTCCAAGAGCTACCAGACTGCCACCAAAGGTAGAGAGGTCAACCTTTAATGCGCCTTGAGCCGCATAGCTACCATTCGGCCCTGAACTAGAAACGGTATAGAACTGGGTTAAGTCGTACTTGTAGTTGCTGAACGAAAGCCCAATGTCTTTTCCACCTTCGAGATGGTTGGATTCATCTGCAAATTCTTGATAGCTGATATCGGAGATAATCATAACGTCCTCCTTAAGGACTAATTGAACTAAAGTTGTTTTTGTCTTGAATTCAGCTTTGTCTGTGCTGATATTTAAACTGTATACTGATTGCTTCTAAATTGGGTCTTATTTTGCGATATATATAGCCAATTTGGCAGGGATTTGTAGGAGTAAATAGTTAAATAGGTTGGCTGATGATTTACATAAAATTAGCCAGTTTATAACTGAAAACTGGCTAAACAATGAGGAAATAGTAATTCAGGCTCGATCATGATAGATGACTTCTGCAATCGTCATTAATTGATTGAACTAACGCCATTGGAAAAAATTGAGAGATTGTCTGCAGATAGAATTCTCTCGAAGTTCTCCCAACCAGGATCCAAAAGTTCCTCCATGTAAATTGGCTTCTGATTGGGCTACTGTTTCCAGACTGGTCAAGTTTTTCTCAGAACTTAGACTTTGCAGGGCGGACAAGTCTCCGATACTGACGGTAGAGAAGCCTGCAGGCTGCCTTTGCGCAGTATGGGACATTGAGTTAGAACTCATGTCAGATGCCTTTTTCAAGTACTGATTTTCTTTGACTAATCGGCTGTAAGTTCGGTAAGGAATGAAGTAAACGGGATTGTAGCCTGCAAAGCGTAAAATTAACACGCAAGCCCAGGAATATCGACCTTCGGTAATAGCTTCTACCACCTGGTTAAATTGTTCTGGACTCATGACTTTATTACGTTTTGCCAACGAATTGGCACTATGACAGTCCATAGGGCACCTCTTTAATGATTCATTTCAGTTCAATCAACTGGGCAATGTTACAGATTTAAGTTTGTTTCCTGCAATTTTCGGATGGGGTCGAGTAAGACATCAGCAATGCGGCGATGCCGGACAACAATTTCAGCCGTAGCCGTTTGACCCGCTTTCAGGGGGATGGTCTGCTGATCTTTGGTCACAGAATTGCGATCGAGCGCAATTTCCACCCGATACACTGCTCCCAGTTTTTCATCAGATTTAATATCGGGAGAAATGGCAGTGACTTTCCCAGAAATAATGCCGTAATCTTGATAGGGATAAGCATCAAATTTAATTTGAGTGCGATCGCCGACCTTCACCAATCCCGCCTCACGGGTCGGTAAGGCAGCGGATAGAATCAACGGTGCCCCCTGAGGAGCAATTTCAGCAATTGGTTGTCCCGCCTGAGCCACTTCCCCAGTACGACGGATATTGAGTGCCGATACATACCCATCTGCCGGAGCACGTAGTGTCAGTTGATTTAACTCGGCTCTGGCCTGCACCAGTTGCTTCTGATTTTGCTGCATCTTAGCCTGCAACTGAGTTTTCTGTACCATCAACTGTTGAATGGCCTGTTGAGATTGCAATTGGGCATTATTAGCTTCAGCATATTTACGATTTAGTTCTGCCCGCAGTCGCCGTGCCTCTGCTACGACTTGTTGCAGCTCTGAGCGCATACGTTGGGATTCCGCCTGATTTTGCTGAATCTCACCCAGTTGCTGAGTCAGGCTGCGCTGACGATCGTTCAATTGTTGCTGAGCCTGAAATAATTGCTCCCTCGCCAGTGCGCCTTCATTGGCTAAATACTCAAAGCGAGCCAGACGTTCCTGTTGCGAGGCCAGATCAGCCTGTAACTGTGCCAGCACCATTTGCCCCGTAGCGGCCCGATTTTCCGCCTGGGTAATGGCTGTAGCTTGACTTTGAATTTTTGCCTCAGCCTGGGCGATCGCGGCTTCCTGGGCACGAATTTCTGCCGTTGCGATCGCCGATCGGGTTTGGGCTTCCAACCGGGCCTTGTCAATTAAAGACTCCGTTTGCAGCAATTCTTTCTCATAATTAGTATTGACCTGCACCGACCATTGCACCCGGTTGAGCGCAATAGTATTGTCCAGGGAAGCAACCACCTGCCCTGCTCGCACGGCCTGCCCTTCCTGAACGTAAATATTGGCAATCTTACCAGAGACGACTGGCGACACCTTATAAGCTTCTCCCTGGGGCACCAGTCGTCCCTGGGCGCGACCGACCTCATCAATGCGAGCGACTGCCGACCAGGTGACCAGGGCTGTACAAAACATGACTCCGCCAACCACGAGATGATTGGGTAGGTTGGGAGGTGGTCGATCTAGTAAGGTCTGTAAAGAAGTAGACCAATCGCCCGTGGCCGCAGGCTTAATTGGGCAGGGAGTAGAGACTGGATGGCAAGACGCATCGACTGGAGAAGTGGGAACTGCCGCAGTGGAGGCATAATTTCCACCATACAATTCATCCGTTTCAGGGGATACTTCCAGTACAAAATCTGGTTGTAAAGAGTAGGAGTTGAAGATGTAAGAATTCGTTTCCGGGCGAGCAATAGAATGCTGCTGAGATTCCGGGAACAATGACTCGATTTGAATAGGCATAGCAGTACTCTGACACTACGGTTTAATCAAGAACCGGTAGAGCAAGTCCTGATTGTGAAAGCGTTCCTGCAATGCTGCTAAATAAAGTTCAGTTCAGTCACTAGAGCTTTTCTTTAGAAAAAATTTTGATTCTCAGCCTGGACAGGATTTAAGGGGTGTTATTAAACTCTCTTAAACCAAGTCCAGCTAGAGAACAGGAGTTTTCCCATAAGAGAAACTATGGTTCTGGACTTGGATAAGGTTTAATTAGAAAATTACGAGCGTTTAGTCTTTTACAACCTGATTGTGAACTTAGATTGAGTTTGGTATGAGAGATATCAAGAATTTTCTACCATACCGTTTGCTTCTATCATAGCAAGCTTCTCCGAAAGAAATAGAGATTGACTGCCAAATTGGCCGACTTTATAGATCAATCTGCTGTTGTACCAGTTGAGCATATAATCCTCGTTTTTCGGTCAATTGCTCGTGGGTACCCTGTTCCACAATAATTCCCCGATCGAGTACGAGAATACGGTTGGCATTTCGCACAGTGGCCAGACGATGGGCAATGACAAAGGTGGTGCGATCGCGGCTGATATGTTGCAAATTCTTTTGAAACCGTCGCTCTGACTCGGTATCCAGAGAACTGGTGGCTTCATCCAGAATCAGAATGCGGGGATTACTCAACAGGGCACGGGCGATCGCGATCCGTTGCCGTTGTCCGCCTGACAGATTCGCTCCCCGTTCTCCAACTTTGGTGTAATAGCCCAGGGGCAAATTTTGGATAAACGCATGAGCTTCCGCCAGTTTGGCCACTTCGATCACGGCTTCCAGGCTATAGCCTGTCCGGTATAGCGTGATGTTGTCCAGAATCGTGCCAGAGAATAGAAAACAGTCTTGAGGCACCACTCCCAACTGATGTCGTAAGGAAGGCGGCGATACGTGCCGCACATCATGACCATCAATGGTAATCCGGCCATTGGTGGGATGATACAAGCCCTGCAATAAATTGATCAGCGTTGTCTTACCCGATCCACTGCGGCCCACAATGGCGATCGTCTCACCGGGATGGGCGGTAAAAGAAATGTTCTGCAAAATGTTGCGATCGTCCTCCACCTGATAACGAAAAGTTACATTCTCAAAACTCACTTCACCTCGAAGCGGCGGCAATACCAGCAGGGGTTGGTTCGGGCTTTCTTCCGGTGGCGTACTAAAAATGTCTTCCAGGCGTTCCACCGATACCATCACTTCCTGCAATTCATCCCACAGCCCGACCAGTGCCAGAGTGGGGCCAATGACATTGCCAATCATCATATTAAAAGCCACCAGTTGACCAATGCTGAGCTGATCCTGAATCACCAGCATGGCCCCATACCAGAGCAAGGCTGCACTCCCGATCGTGTTAATCAATCCACTCAAAGCCTGCAATCCATTCGCCAGCTTTTGTCCCCGAAATTGAACGTTGAACTGACTGGTCAGGTGCTCTTCCCATTGCCAGCGTACATCCCGTTCTGCCGCTGCTGTTTTCACGGTTGCAATCCCCGTCAACAT
>JBBIQC010000104.1:0-10495 GCA_037442585.1 Oscillatoriales cyanobacterium bin_317 | reverse complement strand
AAAGATGACCGTCATCCTCTATTTTATCTACCCTTTACGAAAAGGTACTACCCCCCCGATGCCAGTATCCAGACTTAAGCTTTCAATCGAACTTAAGGAGAACGGATCTGTCCCAAAGGGAGCATCCGCCTGAATGATGCCAGTTTCGCTGGCAATGTTGATGGTTCCGCCTAATAAACCGTAGGAATAGATAAATGATGGAAATGGTAAGACAATATTGCCTCGCGCCAGCAAGGTCACATCCCCACCATTACCCGTAATGTTGAAGGTTGACAGGTCCCCTCCAGACACATTAGCGGATGTTAGCTTTAATCCGCCGCGTGAATCGATCACGACAGAACCACCTCCTGTTGGTGCAGAGGTGTCGATATCTCCAACGGTGATATCTCCGGTTAAGGCGGGATTGGGCTGATAGCGATTGGTCAGTAACACCAATCCGCCGCTATTAATAACAGTGCCAATGGTGATATTTGCACTGGTGGGGGTTCCAGGCGAGGGCGTACCAAAAAAGCCTGTGGTGCCAGCCCGAATATCCAGAGTCGGTTGGGTGGTGCCACTGACGGTTAAGGGTATGCCATTGGAAAGGATGATGGTGCCATCGTTAAAGGGGCCACCTGCTGAATCGATAACTACAGTGCCGGGAATGGTGACGCTACCACCTGCCAGGATTTGCAGAGAAGCTCCTGTGTAGTCTGCAATTTCAAAATCTCCTGCTACTTCAAACACCGGGTCTTCAACACTCACCACACTGGCAGGGCTACCGTCTAATCGTTCAGTCCGAAAGTTGCCGCCCACGGTGAAGTAAGCATCCGTAACGATGGCATTGTTAGACTGCAGCACCATATCTTTACCGGATGTAACTCTACTGTCGGGATGCCGGAGAGCGTTAATCTCAAGTGATTGGGTGCCCTGCATCAACAGGTTATTCCCGGCTGCAGCAACAAACGGAGATAAACTGGTATCTCTGGCATTCAGACTATTGGAGGCCACTAGGCTAAGATCCCTCCCAGACCGCAACTGACCCTGCAAATTCAAATCACGACCCACCAGAGTTAAATCCTGGCCTGCGGTAAGCGTCCCGCTGCTGGTAATGGTGCCTGCTGCAGGGAGCCAGGCGGCCAATCCCAGAGGAGCACTTACTGTTAACACCGGGGGGGGTTCTGGATTGGAGGCGCTAAATACGTACCCATTGTTAAAAAGCACACGATCGCTGGTGCTGGCAGAAAACGAGCCCCGTATATCCAATTGCGCTCCGGGGCCAAAGATGATGCCATTGGGATTGATCAGAAATACATTGGCATTACCCAGCACACCGAGGGTTCCATCGATGCTGGAGAGGTTCCGGCCAGTCACTCGGTTGATGATATTTGCGATGCTGGCTGGATTGGAAAAGTAAACTCGTTGACCTGAATTGACATTGAACTCAGAAAAGCTGTGAAACAAATTGCTTCCGCGGATGGCACCCCCATCAATCCGATCAATAACGCCTCGTTCTGTCAACACATTCGGGGTTAAGGTTGATCGTTCACGCCCTAAAGAATTGTCGGGTTGAATCTGGGCCCAGGCAGGGGGCGGCATCCAGGAGATGGAGCTAACCACACCCATACAAGCAATGCCAGTGAACCAAAGAATGCTGACAAAACAAGATTTGGATTGCATGAGTTAATTGGGTTTCCCAGGAGTAGTCAATAGGGAATCGAGAAGCATCTTAAGATAATCTCTGCAAAAAGCCATTTTGTAAATACCAGAGTTTAAGCCAGTGGCCGAGATCTCGGCCACTGACTCGCTCTATCCACCTCAAAGCGTTAATATATGTTGCAAACGGTTGAAAGGCTTTATTGCACCAGACCAATAAAGCTAGTTGAGCCCAGGGCAGAAGTGACCCCATCTAACCGAATCGTGCCACCCCACGGAATCAGGGTGTTGTTTGTTGTTCGGGTCAGATCAATCAGCAGGAACCGGGACGAGCCTGATCCTTGCACCGATTGCCGGATCTGGTTAAACCGCAGCCCAAACGCGCTGAGATCGATCCGGTCACTGGGGCTGAAATCGGTAATGGTGTCATTACCAAAGGTTTGGCCGCTGTTTACAGGTGGGCTAGTTGGTTTGCTAAACACAAACACATCTGGGCCATTGCCGCCAAACAGGATATCGTCCCCAAGCCAGCCATTCAGGCGATCGCCCCCATTCGTTCCGCGAATATTATCATTTCCAGGGCTACCAATAATCGTGTCGGTATTACTGTTTCCCGTATTGGGTGGATTCCCCGAAATGTTGACTCCGACCAGATTTCCATTAGCATCCACAATTCTGACAGTGCTGAGGTTGAGTACATCCTGGGTAAACCCGTTATTAATGGCCAGCGTGGAAGTACCCGTCGGTAATTTGATAATCGGAATTCGGGCTTGAGTAGTCGCACTGTAATTTGACCACGAAATTGGTAAGACACTGCTGGTCGTAATTTCGATGGTGTAGCTTACAGGTAAACCGTTGACAATTACAGGTAAACTGTTGACAAACTGCTGGAACGTTTGACCGGGGCTGGCATCATTTGGGAATTGCTTAAGCACCACGGGATTCGCAGAATTCACCAGATTGCCTGCCAGTAATGTTTGTTTGGAGTTGCTGGTGTTAAATTGACTGTCTACAGTTTTACCATTCTTGGTAAAGGATGAAGTAGCGTTGATTTGGGCAAAATTGCCATTGTTCACCAGCTTGATGAATTCATCAAAGGCCTCAGATCCGCTGCTTTGAGCATAAGTCGTGGTATCCAGTGAAGTTTTCCATACGGCCAGCAAGTTACCCGTTTGAGGCGTACTATAAATTCGGATACCACCACCGCCGAGTGGATCAACATCAATCGCGTAGTCGTTCAGGAACAGGTTATGAACGGTATTTTTACTCTGTCCCCCTTCTCCTTCGGTTAATGTTCCGACCCCTGTCACCACCGGAGTGGTCAAACTGGCGTTCACGGCAACATCCACGGGATTTAAATCAACTTCAATCACATTTGGCGCAAAGGGTTTGAAGTAGGCCACGGTAGGGCTACTTCGGCTGATTCCCTCAGGCCAGGGGACACTAGGGGGAATTTGTTTCTGGAAGTTTTGCTGGGTAAAGAAGAAGTCGATTTTGCCCGTCGCGGCCCCGTAATCATTTGTGCCAGCACTATCTTGCAGATTGAAGGTGAGAGTGGCGGGCGTCAGGCTGCTGTCGGCATTCACAATTCGGGATACCACATTCAAGATGAGTGGGGAGGTCGGAGAAATCGCGGGGATGGCAAGTCGGACCTGACCGTTGATGGCTCCATCCAGATCTCCTGCTTTACCATCTTCGATTCCGCTCACGCTATCAAGCCTGACAAAGGGATCATTCGTCGTTTTGATCAAAATTTCCCTTGGAGCAGAAGTACCTCCGGCGCTGGAGATCGTTACCTGCTGGGTAAAGGTTTGCCCAGGGGTAGGGACAATAAAAAAGTCATCTGGAACTGTGTCGTTGTTGGCATCTGCCCCCCTCATTGCTCCGCCCACAATGTCTTTGATAACCGCAGATAGCGTGCCCTGCTGAGAACGGTACTGGAAGTCAACGTTTGAGAGAGTTGTTGGAAAATCTGGCAGCGTGACTGATGTAGGATCGGTACCACTTTGCAACACCAGCCCAGCAAGAGGAGCACTGGTTTGATCGACATCAATCGTAAAAATACCCTTGCCCAGCCCAATAAAGTTGTAAAACCCTTTCTCGACCACAGAGGTGGTAATTGGGTTATCTCCGGTGACAGCCGTAGCCAGGATATTGCCATCGCTATCTTTCAGGAAGATGGTGACGCCATCAATGCCTTCATTGGGTTGGAAAACACCATCCCCACTATCATCTTTCCAAACCAGATCACCAATACTGCTGTTGGAAGCAGTGCCAACGAGTCGGCTACTGCTACTGTTACTGCCTCCACCCTGGCTTTGTAAGCGAGTGCCAAATCGCTGACCCACAAACTGACTGAGAGTGATGTTGTTGACATCAAACCGGACAAGGCTGTTCAGGGTGACATCGTTGCTGCCCCCAGAACCAACCTGTAGGCCAAATTCAAAGCGATCGCTGCCACCCAAATTGAAATTAGTTAATGTAGAGGATTGAATCGGGCTTATCGCTCCAGTCGTGGGATTAATGTCAACAACATTCGTGATATTGACGCTGGTGCGATTGTCCAAAACGTCAAAGCCAATTGTATTAATATCACCACCAATCGGAGCCCCCGTAGAAGATGTAAAGCGCTTAACCAGTACGGTTACTCTGACAAATGTGGATCTGCTGACAGTATCAAAGTATTCCTGAAGGGTAAACTCCGTTTGAGCATCGGCTCCCTGAACCTCATCAATAGTAAATTTGGAATAATTCGTGACGATCAATGCCATTTATCTCAGTTCCTCACAAGACTTAACTTGACGCGACGACAAACAAAGCAAAATTATATGCACGCACAATAGCGGACAAATAGACAGTTACCCGAACAGAAAGGTTGGAGCTAAAGTTGAGTGGCCCAAATTAGGATTGAATAATACTCAAGACGGGTCTGGGTTTAGCCAGGAACCTGCTAGACAGCAAATTTTGGGGCTTCAGCCTGACTAATTCAATACTGATTAACGATCAGACTCTATAGATTCGTTGGGGATTACATTCCTGATATATCTCTATTGCATCGGACATGAGACAGTTGCTATCACACTTGGACCAAAGAACCTAAGGTAGCTGAAGCATCAGCAAACGTTTTCAACACCCTAATGCCAACTAATTATTTACCACGTTTTTATAGTTTAGTCAGCAGATTTTTAGACGGGTTGACCTGATGTAAGAGATTTTTTCGTGAAGAAGCTATAAAAATTGATTGAACTCAGCGTATGACCTGGCTGAGCGATCGCCCATCCTCTCAAAAGCTTTTAATCGCATCTGCTTCTGTGGGGTAGAGCTTCAGCAGACTGTTAAACCCGGAAGTTTCCAGCACTTGTTGAACCATCTCGTTCGCGTTGCACAGCTTCAGTGCTCCCCCAGAGGTTTGCAACAGTTTTGCCGCCACCAGTAACACGCGCAACCCTGCACTGGTGATAAACTCCAGTTCCCCCAAGTTAATCAGCACCTGCTTATTTTCCCCCTTGGCAATCCGCACCAGTTCATCGGAACTGGGGCCTGCGGTACGGGAGTCCAATCGTCCTTTCATATCAACGATCTGAACACCGTAAGCCTCGCGAGTGCTAATTTCCATCCAGTTCTCCTTTTCGCTCTTTTGCTAAGTTCGTTCTTCGATTAAGTTCGGGGTAAACCGCACACTAAATTGTCTGGGTTATCCCCCTGTGAAGCGAAAATTTATAGAAAGCCTTTATATTTACAGCCTCGCCTACTTATCTCCATTGCTCCCTTAAAGAAGATAGGGCTTCATTGTTAATGGCCAGTTCCAGCGATTCCTCAGCCGCAGGTTGTTTGAGAAACTGAATTGCTAACATTGTCAGATCATCTGATTGTTCGGCATCGCCCTGGAAACTTGCGATTGCCTCAATGGTCAGGTTGATCACTTCTTCAGCCGAGCTATATGGGCCAGATTTCAACAAGTCCAGGAAACGCTGATCCGAGAACAGATTTTTTTCCCCATCCATCGCTTCAGTCACCCCATCTGTGTAGGCAATCAGGATATCACCGTTGCACAGGGTGGTCTTATCTTCCTTGTACACCAACCCGTCTAGCACTCCCACGGCGGCTCCATGCCGCTGATTCAAAGGTTCTATAGTACCATCCTGCCGACGAATGTAAGGGGGATTGTGTCCGGCGTTGGTGTAAACCAATTCGCCATCCGCCAGATTCAGCACCCCAAAAAACAGGGTGACAAACATACAGGAGGGATTGTCTGCACTGATGACATCGTTGACGTGGGTCAGGATTTTCGCTGGAGACAGGTCAATATACGCTTGAGACTTCAGCAGAGTCTTGACGACCGCCATGAATAAAGCGGCTGGTACTCCTTTGCCAGAGGCATCCCCCACACAAAAGCAAAAGCGATTCTCTTCAAATAAATAGGAGAGATTCTCCCGTCTGAAATAGAGGTCGTAGAAATCACCCCCTACCTCGCGGGCGGGCTTTAGGGCTGTGTATATCGCCAGATCTTTATGTTTGTAGCAGGGAGTACAGCCCGTGATCAGCATATTCATCTGAATATCTCGGGCAATTTGTAACTCACTCTCCATCCGTTCTTTTGCGGCGGTGGTGTGTCTCAACCGATCCATTGAGTGCTCAAATTCCACCTCCCGCTGTTGAAAGGCGTGAGCTAGTTCACCGATTTCGTCCTGTTGTTGCAAGGTGAGCGCCGTCAGAGTTGAACATGCTGAATGAGTAAAGGCTTCATCGCTGTGCTGAGTCCGTTCTTTCGTCCAGTTGATCAGGTCTTGCAATGGCTTCGTGATCGTTTGCGACAAACCATGAGCGATCGTGATTGTAATTCCCACCACACCTGCTAATTTGAGGGCGATCGGGACTGGTAAATACTCACCAATACCAAGAGCAGTGAGTGCTACAGCCAAGAGCACTATAAAAATCCTGACCTCAATCTTCATAGCAGCAAGGGGACAAAATTGTGATGAAACTTAATGGTGGCCTTAACACGCCCTTAATCTGTCTTCTCCTTAATTGATGCAATAATCGTGCTTGCTATCTCAATATACTGATCCAACAGCGTATCGTGGAGACAAGCCAAATTTAGCAATGAGAATTAACAGCTCGTTCTGAATATTAGCTCATTGGTTTAGGCTGAACCCGAATCAGGCAAGCGATTGGCAAGGTGGAGCAACATCGAACCTAGGGAGACAGAGTATGCAGTTTGCGATCGATAATTTAGACAACGGAATTAAGCTGGTAAAACTGGTTGGACGGTTAGATATCCAGGGAACGAATGAGATTGATAATGCCTTCACGTTTGCAGTCAGCAGTAGCAAATCGCCAACTCTGATCGATATGTCAGAAGTAGAATTCCTGGCGTCAATCGGGATGCGGATGCTCATTTCCAGTGCCAGAGTAGTATCCAGACGGGGCGGTAAGTTTGCGCTGCTAAAGCCAACTCCCTTAGTTCGAGAAGCCCTAGTCACTGCTGGATTTGAAGAACTGCTCCCCATGTATGATGATTTCGATGTGGCCTGCGAAGCCCTGCAAACCATTTCAGCTGAATGACGTGGAGCTGGCTTGATGTATTCGTCTTCTACAAGTGCTCAAAACGTTGAGCCAACTCGTCATACCCTTGTCCTAACCAACCGCCTGGATGATTTAGCAATTCTCAGTGAGTGGCTGGGTGATCTGTCCAATCAGCTACAGCTTTCAGCCAGAGGCGCTTTTCGGTTAGAGTTGGTGCTTGTAGAGGCTGTCACCAACGTGATTAGTCATGGCTTTGAGGATCAGGAAGAGCACAAAATTCAGGTCATGGTTGACTCCCTGGATAAAATGTTGTCTCTTGAAGTGCGAGATGATGGTATCCCCTATGACCCGTTGCAACACAAGGTTGAACTACCCAAGCGTCTGGAAGATGCCAAGGAAGGAGGGCTGGGGATTCATTTGATCCGCAGTTATGTGGATGATTGCCACTACATCAGGGATGGCAACCAGAACGTGTTGATGATGAGAATTTATGACTCTCCAACCTAAAGCAGCAGTTTCTTAATCTCCTCATTGGCTTGTACCAGCCGTTCTGCCATGTGGGACAGCATAAACTCTTGAAATACGGCTGCAGTTTGAGGGTTTTCCTGAACCATCCGTTGCAAGCTCTCGATTGAAAGGCGGTAAAGGGTGCTGGGTTGGTCAGCGATCGCGGTGGCTTTGTAGGGCGATCGCGTAAAGAAGGCAATTTCACCGACTACGGTGCCGGGGCCTAAAGTTCGCACTCGTCGGGTTTGTCCCGTTTCTGAAGTGAAGAAGGTGCTGAGCTGTCCCAGTTCCACAAAAAACAATGCATCGGGCGACACATCCTGCTGAAACAAAACGGTTTCCGGCCCAAGTTGCTGCTTTTCCAGGTAGGGTATGAACTGGCTGACCTGATTTGAGTCAGGAAACAGGTTCTTGAGCAACAAGGGCAGGGGCATATAGCGCGATCGCCGCCAGGAAGATGCCTCTAAAATCTGAGCCTCGCACCATTCCAGTCCCCGGTCTAAATCGGGGAGATACTCACAGCAACCATCCTCCCGCTCCTTCAGCCCCCGCATTAAGAACTTCTCCATTGATGGCTTCAGGCCAGTTAACACAAGATGAAATTCATGCTCAGTGGCAAGTTGTTTGAGTTTCACAAAGCTAATCACGGCTGAAGAATCCAGGCCCGTTACCTGGCGAAAGTCTATGACCAGGAACTTAGGAACTGCGGGAGGCATATTGAGCAATTGTTTCACCCGGTTCAGGAGGTGATTGGCTGTGCCAAAGAAGATAAATCCTTGCAGTTCCAGAATTTGCAGTTGTTCCCCTTTGCGTTGCAGGAATTGTTGTTGTTGGGGCGATCGCACTACATGGCTATGGTGATGAGATCCTGACATTTCGTGTTTGATGACGCTCACACGGCTGAAGTCAATCACAAACAGGATCAGGGCAGCTAACAACCCTACAGCAATTCCTGGTAAATACCCGATCGTTGTAATCACTAAAACAATCAGAGCGATGATGGCAAAATCAACCACTGAGAACTTGAACCAGGATCGATAAAGCCACTCATAGAGCAGTTCCATTCCCAGCAGAATGGGAACTCCAATGACAATCAATTTGGGAATCAAGGGGAGTAATCCGGCCCCTGCAATCAAGAACATCAGGCAAATTCCCGCAACCGTCCATCCTACGATGCGGCGTGTTCCACCGAGATGATGCGCGAGGTTCGTCTCGCCCAAAACGGGAAAGCCTCCTACGCCACCTCCTAATCCTGCTCCCAGGGAGGCAAGTCCGGCAACCTGTAGTTCATGATTTAAGTCCAGATCCCGTGAAGTTCTGAGTTCAATCCCGCTAATGGTGAATAGAAGGGCGATCGCATCAATCAGCCAGAGTGCCGCCAAATCGGGAATTTGCTTGAAGACAATGGGCCAGTCCGCATGAGTCAGTGCCGGAATGGTCACGAATTGAAATAAGGGGTCAGTGGGGGGATTCCCCAGGAGCAAACCTTCAGCACCTGCAACTTGAAGCGATGTTCCACTAACAAACAACCCCAGATAAAACAGTGCAATGGCTCCAACTATCACAGTGGGGATAACCCAGAATTTATGGACATATTGGGAGACAACAAACAGCACCAGCGCAAATCCCAGACCTGGCAGCCATTGCAGAAGAACGTTCTGTTGCAATAAGCTGGCCAGTTCAAAATGATGATGATCGACTCCATTCAGGGAGTGAAACGCGCCTTTGATGAGCAGCACTCCCATACCTGCTAAAAAGCCCGCTACGACCGGATAGGGGATGAACCGGATCAGTCCGCCCAACTTAAACTTCCCCAGTGCTAGAAATATCAGGGCAATGACCAGGGAGTTTAAAGTGAGAGTTGCAACAACGGTGTAAAAACGCTCTTCGGAGGCCGCTTCCGGCGGGAATTTTTCCACAATATGCCGTGCCACCAGGGCCAGGACAGGAATGGTGGTGTCCTGGGGAGAGGCTACGATCGCCGGATAGGCACTCAACGAAGCGACGATCGTGGCGACAGCAAACGTACTAAACAACAGCAACCCCACTCCCGCAGGCAAGTGTTCCGAAAGTTCCCCAGAAAAGATCACGGAACCGAACGCGATACTGGTGAACGCGAGCAGAATTCCGATCGCTCCACCAACGGCTAAATTAGAACCGATTGAGGCGTTATGAGGATTTGAATGATGGGAATCAGTCACATCAACACCTGTCCTGGTATCTTGAACATTTTTTCTTTATTTTGAGTATTTTAGAGGTCTAGACAGTGCGAAGTTCTAGATTAAACCCTTGTACGGCAGGGGTTTTCTGCCTCTGACGGTCTGACCAATTTAATCAGCCATCAACCTCACCAGAAAAGGCTTTTGAGCAATCTCGGCTAGAGAACTTCGCACTGTCCAGTTGACTTGTCTGGGAATTATAAAGGTCTGGTGCATAAGCTGCCAATACTTCTCGGTTAAGGGGAGAACTGGTAGATTACAGGATGTAATATTCCTTTCATCGTCTGCCTCATGCAACTGCGAGAATTTACCCTGATTAGTCCCACCCTTGAAGCAGGACAGGTGTTCAAAGCGATTGAGAGTGGCATCTCCATTGAGAGCCTCGATGAGGCGATCGCCAACAGTAAGTGCCAAAGCCAACGACACCGGAAGTTGCCGGCTCATTTAGTGGTGTGCTTAGTGATCGCCTTCAGTTTTTGGTCGAAAGCGGCGATGCGCGAAATTCTCGATGCTCAACTGCCACCCCGTTCAGGTCGAGTCAATCCCAGAGTGGTCAAAAAGCCCAGGTCAAAGTTTCCGGCCAAGAAGCGCCATCATTTCAACCAGGG
>JBBIQC010000103.1:0-10562 GCA_037442585.1 Oscillatoriales cyanobacterium bin_317 | reverse complement strand
GAGGACGACCTCGCGATGCCCGTCGTCAGTAATACCTCCCCAACACCGCACCAGAGTTACTAGCAAAAGTCTTGCAAGCATGAGGAGCAGGGGCGATCACCGTTGGTTGTGGGTAGAGTGCGATCACCCCTACTCCTCAGCCGCCAAAATCTGATTCGTCAGCCTCAACTCCGGGAATAGAGCGCAGGGAACCGTCTCACCCTCCAGATATTCCGCTTTCTGATACACCCCCTGCTCCAGCGTCAGCCCAATCACCTTTTTACCCTTGCCCCGCTGACAATACTTCGCCGGAATTTGCCCCCGATAATCCACAATCCAATAGATTGGAACCCCTAACGCCTCATACTCCTCCTGCTTCTCCACCAGATCGGTGCTCCAATTGCCAGAAGCAATTTCAACAATCATCAGTGGCGTTGTGCGGATACCAGGTTGCCGTTCCTCCCGCCGAGCTGCAGGGCGCTCAATCACCGCAATATCCGGTCGTCTGCCCCGGTTATTTTCGAGCAACAACGCATTTCGCTTCCGCACCGAGTAATTCAGCCGCGATCGGCGAGAGTGCAGCTCAAACATAAATGAGAGGAACTCCAAAATTTCCTCATGCCAATCATCGGGTTCCGGCATGAGTACCAGCCTCCCATCCACCAGTTCATACTCATGCAATTCATTGAGATCGTCAAAATCGATGAACTCGTCAAATGTCAGCGGTTGAGGAATGGTTTGAACCATAGAGACTTTTCGATAACGCCGCAAAAACCCTCGGCTGAAGGGACTTTTCCCTGTGCTGCTATTTTACTTCATCCGCCCTTTGCCGATAGCATCAAGCATCAAGATGGCTGGAGTAGTTCATACTGCCGTGCAAAATGCGAACAATGTAGATGGTTTTATCCTCAAGCCTGTAGAAAATGATATGCTTGCCAGCTTTATATCCCTTCAACTGCCCCGAAACACCATATTTGGCACGCCCTAAATCGGGATTGTTCTGAATCATCTGCAAGGCTTTTTCTATAACAGCAAGGTAAACATCTACCTGCTGCTCACCCCATTGCAAGGCTGTGTAATTCAAAATGGCTTCCAAGTCGTTCTCGGCGGCCTCAGTAAGTTCAAGCCTGTAATTAATAGGGGATGACATCAGAACGCTTTACCTGTTCACCGTTTCTAGCCTTAGCTAAGGCACGTTGTTTGATTTCTTCCAATAACTGAGGGGTATAGGATTTTGTCCGTCCTTCTGCTATGTCTCGCTCTCCTAGTTCAAGGGCAACCAACAAGCGGACAAACTGCTCATCCTGCTCGCGTAGCCGCCGGACGGCATCTCTTACCAGCTCAGTAGCATTGCTGTAATAGCCGCTCTCAACCTTGTGACGGATATAGGACTCGTCAACCTCTGAAAAAACAATATTCATGCCCTTCCCTCTAATGCACTTATTATGCACTTAAAATATACATAATCTGAACATTGACGACAATAATTATATATCTGCTAAGAGAAATTTTTCCTCTCTTTCTTTGCCAGTCTGGTTGATTTCATTACCTCCAGGCCGGTTGTTGCAATGGTGTGGGAAGGCGATGGTGCCGATGCCGCACCCTTAGAAACATCTATATCTGCGATGGGATTCAGCCTTAAATCCGACAGTGGCACTTCTTGAGAAACGCACCACTCCGCTCCTCTGATGGTTGCTGTGTTACCCGCGATCGCCCCATCACCCCTGCCCATCAAATCGGGATGTCGCGATCGTACAAGGCTGGGATCATAGGCAAGGATAGTCGGACATTCCATACTCCCCTATGCAAATCGTCTTGCCACCTGACCTGGAACAGTTGGTTCAACGCCAGATTTCTAGCGGTAAATACCAATCGGCGCTGGAGGTTATCTCAGCAGGTGTTCGTCTGCTTGAGCAGCAAGAGGAACTCTATCAAGGGCGACTACAGGAACTGCAACAGGAAGCCCAGATAGGTTGGGATGCAGCCCAACGGGGCGAACTCGTTGAGGGTGCCACCGGCATGGCACAGATTCGAGCCAACTTGAGATTGCGCCACGCCTCTCCGGAATCATGACACCTCAGTTTTACCTGACCCAGCCTGGGGATTCACAGACGACGATTAATCGAATTCTCTCCGGATTCCGCACCATTCTATTCGCGCTGATCTGTGCGCGGTTTCATCTCTTCGGTAGACACAGGAGACACCAGTAGACGATCGGTAGGCACCCTGTCTACCGCCCAAAACCCTTTGCCTGCAAACCCTTCAGCTATTCTGGTAGACCAGTAGACACGCTGTCGAGATTCCATGTCTGTAAAACCTGTCTACTGGTCTACCGTTTCCCTAAACCTCTTGCATGTCAAACTTTTCAGCCGTAGACACCCCGTCTACCGTTTCCCCAGAACCATCTACCCTGTCTACCGTCGCCCGCCACTGCAATCGATTCCCCACCCCACTGGTTTCCCCATATCCCATCGCCTCCAGTTCCCGAAAATGGGAGCGAATCACCTCCGAACTGGCGTTCCGCAAACTGCGCTCATAATTACGCACATCCTTCGCCCGCAGCCATCCCCGCACCCGCGAGAGTTGAATCAACTTGCTGTAGACCACCCCCAGCACCCCATCGACCGTATCCCCTTCCGCATACAGCAACTTCACCTGCCCAATAAACCAGCGTGCCAGCTTGATTGCCGCCTTCATCGTTCGGATCGACACCGTCTCTGCCGGTAGCCCCCCGTCTACTGCCGCATTCAGACAGTGGAGCATCAGCGCCAGCCGTCCCGTATAGCCCTGCATCTTTGAGTAGACGGCTTGCAAGCCCTGGTGCGTCTCCATCACCCGTCGTTGATCCAACTGGTCATACCAATCTGCAAACAGCGTCTTTGCCTCTGGTGTGAGCCGATAACATTGGGGCTGGAACCCCTCCAGGCGCTGGTAGACCCCATGGAGCCGCTCCGAAACGTCATAATGCACTGTCTGGCGAGGAAACGGCGCGGGCTTCAGCGGCAGAAGACACCACAGAAATCGTGCCCACTGACCACTGGCATCGGAGAAATCCCCCATCATCTCCCGCAGAATATCGGGCTGAATCGTCCCCGTAATGCTGAGGCTGGTGCGCGGAATGCTGATGCGAATACCACTGGCTCGATCCACCTTCAACCCCGACCCATCAAACGCCGTCAGCAGGGATTCTTTATCATTGCCCCGCCCGTTGCGGTACTGATTTTGCCCCTTAAACAATCCTGCCAACTCATCCGGTGTCACTAAAATTCCCCGCTCCGGCTGCTGGGACTGAATCCGAGCGATTGCCTCCCGCGTTGCATCCGAGGTGTGATACTCCCGTGGCACCGGTTTCTTCGGTCGAATGCCTTTGTCCTCACCCTTAGACTGCTCCCACTCCCGCAGATCGACCTCATACGCCGCAGCCTCAACCTCACACTCCCGATCCGCTTCCGCCTGCAGCCTCAACAAGGGGCCCAAAATCTGCCGCTGAATCGGACTCTTTTTGCTGCCTGATGGAGCCACCAATCCAGTGAACAGAATCGGCGGTACGTAGAACCCCATTCCCGTATCAATTTCCAACTCCGTTCCCACCCGCAATAGTGAGGCCGCCACCGGCAGTAGGGTGACCAGCATGGCGGCAGGCGTTGCGCCAATCCAGTTGGCAATTCGCTCCAGAGGTTGTGCCAAATCCGGATGGAGGTAATCCCGTAAGCGGAGCTGGTAGTCTCCAATCTTCAGAAGCTGGCTAATCTCAGCGATGCGATCGCCCCTTTCTTCCGTTTGCTCCAGCTCGACCTGAATCGGTTTGATCAAACTCCAGATATCCCTGGACGATAACCCCGTCTCCCGGTGCCACTGGACCGCCTGACCGGACAATTCCAACACAGAGGGACCCATTGTCAGGTAGGCTCGCATGCGCTCCTGGAGCAACTGCACATCCACCTCCCTCGTCGCTGGCGGTGAATCTGTCCCAAACGGTCTCCGTTCACCAACGGCTGCCCGAATCTGCTCCACCGTTGCCCCATCGGTAATCCAATCTGCAATATCCAAGCCGCCATGCTTGGGTAACGTCTGCCAGCGAAGACTGTCGGGATAGGGATAGCACCACTGGGCGGAGGGAAAGTCCTGGGCAATCTCTTCCATATGAGCAATCCCGACCTGATCGCGATCGGGGCAGAGCACCAGCCGAGCATCCTTTAGATCCTCTGAGTAATTGCCATAGCTGCGATACTTTTTCGAGCCGCCCAGGGTGGTCGTCGCCGGAATGCCGATGTTCCACAGGGCATCCGCACAACCTTCCCCCTCCACCATCCAGATAGGTTGACCCGCTGCGATCGCCTGCTGCACTTCTCGGTAGCGATAAATCGGCATCTGTGCCTTTGTCTCCGGTGTCAGCCCCTTGACCCATCGCTGCCCATCCCAGTGGAACTGGATAAAGTCCTTCGACCCCGTCCCCCGATCCACACGAGTCACCTTAACCAGTAGCTGGCCATCCCGACTTGGATAAAAATATTCCTGTCGGCTCTGGGGGCGAACCGGCTTCTCTAACTGGGATACCTCCGGGAAATATTGCCCCCACATTCCATCTGCGGTTGCCCCCCGGTAGATATACCCAGCGACCTCCCCATCCCGATCAACATGGGTATGGCAGAACACCACCTCCTGATTCCAGCGGCAATCCTGATCTTTGGTGCGATCGCAAATGGGACAGGGCCGCGATCGCCCAGAGTAAATGTACTGTGCCATGGTCAGCTCCTGATTCAGGGAGCTGAGCCATCAACCTCAACCTGCTACTTGACCTAATTCATCATCAAATGGAATTCATTTTTTGGACATTATTAAACACTTTGCTATAGTTGGAAGGACAAGTTTTGGTAGCAAGTGAATTAACTAGGCGGTTCTGGCAAAACCACTTAGCAAAGTTGATTAACTCAGCTCGAAAAATTCACAATTTAGGTTGGATACCCTGACCACTCAATAGTTGGGGTGTTTTTTCATAGACTTTCAGTCCCAATCTCAGCTTAAGAAATCAATCAGCAACTGGATGAAATCATAGAGATGTCAACAGCGATTTGGATATCTCGGCGATCGACTTCCTGTAGAGCGCTGAGGTGACCTTCTTTGATTGCTTAACAAACCGGACTGGTAAACTTCAATGGCTCGCTGGTGAGCCACCGGATCATGACGGTTCTGCAGCCAGTCTTTAATCAACTCCAGATTGTAGCGAGTACAGCGACTGTTAACGCGAACCCAGTGAATGCCCTCGATCAACAATCCCTGCAATCGGTACTTTTTCAGGGTAGTGCTGCTGAGATTGAGACACCGCAACGCTTCCTGCTTGCTGACAAATTGGGTCATGGGTAGCCCCTCCTTTGTAACGTTGAGGCCATATCTCCCGAGGAGAGAGACCCAGTTTACTCGCGATCACTTTCTCTACCCGACGAGAGCGCTGTCTCGTCAGGGCATGGGAGATGGCAGATGGACCCACACCGAGTTCTTTGGCAATCTCTGCCAATGTCCAGCCTTGTTTACGGAGAGCTGCTTTAATGTCTTCTACATGCATAAGATTGACATAGCTCCATCAACATATCGATGAGGCTAGCAATCAATAACGCGCATGTCAAGCGTTATAATTTGCGACTATGCGACTTAACTATCAATGAGCAATCCATCTTCTGAGGAAAAGCAGGCCGATCTCACTGAGTCAGATGATTTTCCCAGCCGATTAAAGCAAGCGATGGGCGAACATAGTATTCGTGGATTCGCACGAGACTGCGGGTTTTCTGACACTGTACTGCGGCAATATCTCAATGGTCAGAGCGAACCAACTCGCCCCACCCTGCTTGCTATAGCACGCACGGCTCATGTCAGCCTGGAATGGCTGGCGAGTGGTCGGGCTTCCTCCCAACACTCGGCTGAAGCGTTAGCCGAGCGTTATGTGTACAAGGAGCCGTTGGCATTTGAGACGAACTGGTTGCAGTCAGAGTTCCCCAATGCCTTTGAGAATTTGCTTCTGACCCATGTCAAGGACGAAAGCATGGAACCCACGCTCATGCAGGGAGACATCATCTTAGTAGACACTAACGACCGAGATCCAGAAGCCATTCATCATGGACTCTACTTGTTTAAGCTGGGCGATCGGATTTTGATCAAACGCCTGCAGTGCCTGCCGGAGAATATTATCCGGGTGCTGAGCGATAACCCTGCTTATGAGGCATTTTCAGTGGATTTGGCTAATAAGCGCAGTGGACTCAGCATCATGGGCAGGGTTGTTTGGTTCGGACGCAAGTTGTAGGCGATCGCCCTGTAACGAAAATGCAACCCAACTTCGGGGATCTTTGCGATTTTTGCTGCCGAACGTAAATTTGAATGAATCTTTTGGAGCCAGGGTTATCCCCTCGATCTAGACTTTGAGTAGAAATACATACGCAGCAATCTGATTGGTCACCAGTCCCAGTATTGTCCGGAGGCTTTATGAGCAACAAATCCGGCACCTCCAGTCAAGTGATTTCGCTCCCAAAAGGAGGAGGAGCGTTACACGGGATTGGTGAGAAGTTTTCGCCTGATCTATTCACTGGCACCGGCAACTTTACGTTGCCCATCGCCCTGCCGCCGGGACGTAACGGCTTTCAACCGGAACTGAATCTGGTTTACAGCACCGGCAATGGCAATGGAGACTTCGGCTTAGGCTGGGGCTTGAGTATTCCTGGCGTCAGTCGCAAGACCTCAAAGGGCATTCCTCGCTATGACGATGAACGGGATGTGTTTATCCTATCCGGTGCCGAAGATCTGGTGCCGGTAGCGGAAGAGCGCACCGAAACCGATACAGAACGCCGGATTTCCATTCAATATCGCCCTCGCACCGAAGGTTTATTTGCCCGGATTCAGCACCATCAGATTGTTCACCTCCCCGATGGCCCGGTGCAGGACTATTGGGAGGTGCGCAGTAAGGATGGCTTGGTCAGCTATTACGGCACAGTGGAACTTCCCGCGAATGCCGATAAAACCTGGGTTGATCCGGCGATGATTGCTAATCCGAGCGATCGCAGCCATATTTTCTCCTGGTCGTTGACCCAGACCCGCGACCCGTTTGGCAATGTGATTGTCTACGACTATGAGCGAGACACTGGCACAGACGGCCCCCACCATTGGAATCAGCTCTATCTGAAGCGAATTCGCTATGCCGACTATGGGAACCGGAACAACCCTGAGTTTTTGGTCTCCGTCACATTTGAGTACGAAGATCGACCCGATCCGTTCTCGGAGTATCGATCGGGGTTTGAGATTCGCACCCGCAAGCGCTGCCAGCGCATCAAAATTCGTACTCATGCGGCCCAAGAACGGCTAACCCGCACCTATCAGCTTGTTTATTTGGATCAGCGAACGGATCTGGACAACCTGGAGGCACGGCTGCCACTGAATGGGGTGTCGCTCCTGAGTCTGGTTAAGGTGGTTGGCCATGATGGCAACACCACCGAAGATCTGCCGCCGCTGGAATTTGATTACAGCCGCTTTGAACCACAAGGCCGAGATTTTTTCCCTGTCGAAGGGCGCGATTTACCCGCCCGCTCACTGGCGAACCCGGAACTGGAGCTGGCCGATCTGTTTGGCAATGGTCTGCCAGACATTCTGGAGATGAACGGCACCGTGCGCTACTGGCGCAATCTGGGGAATGGGCGATTTGACTTGCCCAGGGCGATGCAGGAAGCCCCAGCCGGACTGCAACTGGCGGATCCGGGCGTGCAGCTGATCGATGCCAATGGGGATGGTCGGATCGATCTGCTGGTGACGCAGCCAGGATTATCGGGGTACTTTCCCCTCAAGTTTGGCGGACTGTGGGATCGCAAATCGTTCCAGCCCTACCGAATGGCTCCCAGTTTCAATCTGGAGGACCCGGAGGTGCGGTTGGTCGATTTGACCGGGGATGGGGTGACGGATGCGATCCGATCGGGCAGTCGTCTGGAGTGTTTCTTCAACGATCCGTTGGAAGGCTGGAAGGAGACCCGCTGGGTGGAGCGGCGAGACATTGAGGACTTCCCCAACATCAATTTCTCAGACCCACGAGTGAAGTGGGGCGACATGAGCGGGGATGGGTTGCAGGATATCGTACTGGTCTACGACGGCAATATTGAGTACTGGCCCAATCTGGGCTATGGCAACTGGGGCAAGCGGGTGTCGATGCGCAACAGTCCCCGCTTCCGCTATGGCTATGATCCGAGCCGGATTCTGATCGGCGATGTGGATGGGGACGGGTTAGCCGACCTGGTGTATGTGGATGACAACCAGGTGATCCTGTGGATCAACCAGAGCGGCAACGGCTGGAGCGACCCGATCGCCATTAAGGGCACCCCCTCAGTGACCGATATGGACGCGGTGCGGCTGGTAGATCTGCTGGGCACGGGCATTAGTGGCGTGCTGTGGAGTGCCGATGCCAATGGGTTGTCCCGCAGCCATCTCTATTTTCTGGACTTTACAGGGGGAGTGAAGCCCTATCTGCTGCACCAGATGGACAACCACATGGGGGCACTTACGAAGGTAGAGTACCAGCCCTCGACAAAATTCTATTTACAGGATGAGCAACAGCGGCAACCCTGGAGAACGCCATTGCCGTTTCCGGTGCTGACGGTGGCCAGGGTGGAAGTGATCGATCAGATTTCCAAAGGCAAGCTGACGACGGAGTATCGCTACCACTACGGCTACTGGGATGGAGCCGAGCGAGAGTTCCGGGGCTTTGGTCGGGTGGAGCAGTTGGATACGGAAACTTTTGAGGCTTACGACCAGGCAGGGCTGCATGGTGCAGAGAATGGCTTTGTCAAGGTCGATAGAACCCATTTCTCCCCGCCGACGCTGACCAAAACCTGGTTTCATCAGGGACCCGTGGGAGAGGAATTTGGCGAATGGGAGGAAACGGACTATCGCAATGAGTATTGGTCGGGGGATGGCTCGCAGTTAGAACGTCCGACTGAGATGCAGGCATTTCTCAAGACTCTGCCTCGACGAGCTAAGCGAGATGCGTTGCGAACCCTGCGGGGACGGATTTTGCGCACGGAACTGTATGCCCTAGATGGCAGGCCAGAGCAGGCTCGTCCCTATACAGTGACGGAATCCCTATCGGGGGTGCGGGAGGAAGTTCCGCCCAGTTCTGATGAACCTGAACGACTCCACATTTTCTTCCCCTATACCCTGGCGCAGCGGACAAGCCAGTGGGAGCGGGGCGACGAGACCATGACCCAGTTCAGTTTTACGGAGGATTATGACGCCTACGGTCAGCCGCGCCGCCAGATTCAAATTGCTTGCCCTCGTGGCTGGCAGGGAACGAGCAAGGAGTATCTGGCAACGGTAGCGGAAACCAGCTTTGCCCAGCGGGATGATCGGGCCGTCTACATCGTGGACCGGGTGGCGACGGTATCCAGCTATGAACTGACGCCAGCCACGGCCATGACGATCGCCGATCTACGCCAGACTGCCTCAGACAATCATCAGCGGCAGTTGATTGGCCAGGGGTTGAGTTTCTACGACGGGGAGGCGTTTACCGGACTACCTACGGGGCAGCTCGGTCAGTATGGGGCGTTGGTGCGCAGCGAGACACTGATTCTGAATCAATCGATCCTTCGGGAAGCCTACGGAACGGACATTCCGCCCTACTTTGTCCCGGATGGCATGCCGGATGAGTATCCGCCCGCCTTCTGCGAGCTGTTGCCAGTGCAGGCAACTTCTGATCCGACCCGACCGGGGCTGACAATCACGCCGATCGGCTATGGCTTTGCCGCCGGGGATGTGCCCGACCAGCGGCGCTACTTTGTGGCCACAGAGCGGCGGCGCTACGACTTCCAGGCAGGGAATGGCTCAGCCCGCGGCTTGGTCTTGGCGATGCGCGATCCGCTGGGGCTGGAGGCGACTCGGGATACAACCATCACCTACGATGCCTATGATCTCTTACCCACCGAGGTCACAGATCCTGCCGGACTGATCACCAGCGCCACCTATGACTATCGAGTGCTGCAACCGCAGCAAGTGACAGATCCTAACGGCAATCAGAGTGAATTTAAATTCTCACCGCTGGGCTTGCTGACAGAAACCTGGGTGAAAGGGAATCCCCAGAAAGTTGAAGGCGATCGGCAGCGACCCAGTAGCCGACTGGAGTACGATTTCCTGGCCTTTGACCACAGTCCTCCCGACCAACGCCAACCGATTGTTGTCCGCGCCATTCGCCACACGCACCACGATACGGAAACGGATGTGCCCCTGCCAAAGCGGGATGAAACCATTGAGTCGCGGGAATATTCCGATGGCTTTGGGCGGCTGGTGCAGACCCGCACCCAGGGAGAAGATGTGCGGTTTGGTGATGCGGTGTTTGGCGGTGGTGAAACCGTCTTGCCTGCCAATCAAAACGAGGGAGCAGGTGGGGATGTGGTTGGTGTCGCAAACCTGAACCCGGCAAACCCCAATGTGGTGGTGAGTGGCTGGCAGGTCTACGACAACAAGGGACGGGTGGTGCAGAAATACGAGCCGTTCTTCTCTGTGGGATGGGGCTATGCCCTGCCGGTAGAGCAGGAATTGGGGCAGAAGGTGACGATGTACTA